>CAMNNR010000028.1 GCA_946545675.1 uncultured Thermoplasmata archaeon
GGAACCCGTTCTCGATGAGACGGGCGAACATTCCTCCTGTCTCGAGGGCCATTACGAACTTGATGTTGTTGTTCTTGATCTCGAACGTCTCCTTCTCGACGCTGTAGGGGATACCGAATCCGGTCTCGGCCACATCGTCCATGCAGTTGAAGGATTTCATTCCCTTCTTGGTCATGGTCCTGAAGATGATGTCGCCGTAGACGTGTGCGCTTCCTTCCTCAGGTCTGAGTTTGAAGTCCTCCCTCATGCAGTGGGTGACGGTCTCGAGGTCCTCCGCGAGCAGGTTGCTCTCGTCCTGCGTGTGGAACTTGGCACGGTTCCATCCCTCGGAGATGTAGTACATCTCCCTTAAGGTGGAGGACTTGTTCTCACGGATCATCTCGTTGATGAAATCGGTGGTGTAGGCGGTACGGAGCATGGTGGTGGCACCCTGCACGGTCTTGGCCGTACGGAGGGTCTTCATGCTTCCGTATTTCCATACCTGGGTCATAGGGTCGAATTCAATGTTCCTCTTGGACCTCAGAGGCAGACGCATGGCGGGGATGTCTCCCTTGTCGAGGTCCGCGTAGATATCCTCCGCGATTTTGGTGAGGTTCTCCATCGCGGTCTTCTGTCTGTCGTTCATTCGTCTTCCTCCTTTTCGAATTCTTCCTCTTCAAGCGCTTCGGCCTCTTCCTCCTCTTCGTCGGAGTCGTCCTGCACGTAGTCGTCCTCGCTCTCGGTGATCTTCATTCCCTTGATTCCCCAGTCTCCTGGCAGGGCTTCGGCACCCATCACGATGACGGGGTTGATGCCTGAGATGTACACATCGTCGGCATCGAAGGTGTCTGCCATGTCCCCTTTGAGTTCGAAGGAAATCTGGATGCTGGAGGAGGCTTCGAGGTCGCGGATGAGCCACTGTACCTTGTCCTCCTTGGCGGAATCGAACAGCGGTCCGTTGGTGATGCTCTCTCCGATGCATTCCTCGGGGATGCGCATGTGTACCATGAAGGTGTGCGGGCGGGTGGTGTAGTTGTAGATGTCGTAGGTGAACGTCCTGCTGTCCTTCGATTTCTGGACTGTGGGTTCGATCCACACGACGTTCATAATCTTGGAGATGGTGCGGCTGAGGTCCGGCACAGGCTTGCCTAGCTGTTCCGAGACCTTCTTGGCGAGGTCAGGAAGGAGGCCCTGTACGATGTCGAACTTCTCGTGGGTCTTGGACTTCTTATCCATCTTGTTGAGGTGGCTCTTGAGGTTCCTGGCACATAGTCTGAGCGCGGCGAGGATCTCATCCTCGATCTCGGGGAAGGCAGCGATCGCCTCCTTTCCTTCAGAGGTGAAGGGCACCTTGGTGGATGCGACGTGGACGAGGATGATGGCGGGTCCGTAGGGAACACCCTTTCCTCCTCTCTGTTCAAGTCCGTACCTCCTCCAGTCGAACTCGGAGATTGCCTTGGTGATTATGTCCGCTCCCTGCTGGTAGAGCAGAGGCACACGGTTGGCGAACCTCATGATGGTGACCTGTCCATCTGAGGGGATATCTCCGCCGTAGACGATTCCCACCTCGACGGTGAAGGGGTTTCCGTTGACTGCCTTGGGCGGTCTGGTCACAGGGGTGGCGTAGTATTCGGGACGCATGCCCTCGAGGGTGTGCATGAGACCTTTCTTGATCAGGATGTCACCGATGGGGGAGAGACAGTCCGCGGGAGGGTCCATGATCTTGACGTTGGCGATCCCGTTGATGAGAGCGAGGCTTCCTTCCCTGCCCAGGTCGGTGGGATTCGATTTGGGATCCACGTTTGCCAGTTTGCAGATCTCGTCTGCGAGCCTGGGGGTCATCCTGCAGAAGTCGTTCTTCAGGAAGTCCTTCACGGTCTTCTGCTCGGAGATGGAGGAGTAGTTCATCATGTCCCCGATCTCCATGCCCTTGGGGTGAGGTTTGATCTCCTTGGCCTTCGGGGGCATGGTCTCCGTGGCCCTCTCGAAGACGTATGTCTTCCCTTCGGGGTCGTGGAACTCTATGCGTGCGTGGGGGTTGACGATGGCAGTCTCCTTGAGGTATTCGAAGATGGACTGGCGGCCGGTCATGTAGCGGCCTTTGGTGACGTATTCGATGAGGGTACCGTGGTCTTTGCCTGACCATGAGAATGCCTTGTCGTTGGTGACGACGGGACGGTTGGTCTTGGTGTCGACGGCGATATCCATCTCCCATGCGACAGCGTTCAGGTCCTCGGTCTTGGAGGCGACGTGGGCGGGACGTCCGGTGGAGATGTTGGCGAACATGACCGTGGCGGATATTCCGATACCCTGCTGTCCTCTGGACTGCCTGAGAGCGTGGAACCTCGATCCGTACAGCAGACGGCCGAAGACGTTGGGCATGGCGCGGTGTACGATACCGGGTCCATTGTCCTCGATGGACACCTTGTATTCGTCCTCGCCGGTGCGTTCGATCTTGACGATGATGTCGGGGAGGTGTTCTGCTTCCTCGCAGGCGTCAAGGGAGTTGTCGACCGCTTCCTTTACTCCCATGAGGAGCGATTTGGCGCGCGAATCGAATCCGAGAACCTGCTTGTTCTTCTCAAAAAACTCGGTGACAGAGATCTCGTGCTGCTTGTCAGCGAGTTTCTCCGCGGTCACCTTACCAGTGCCTGCCGGCTTTACAGCCGGTGCGTCATCTTTTCCCATCGGATGGGTATGTCACTGGGTGTTAAAAAGGGTTGGCTCGTTAAAAATTAATTGACAAATCGACGGTCGAGCTCATTCCTCGAACTTCTTACCGCAGTACGGGCACCTTTCTGCCACTGCTGGGATGTCCTTTCCGCAATCGGGGCAGACCTTGGTCTCGGTACTGGTCTCGGTGGTACCGTCGGAGTGAATCACGGTGCTCTCCTCGCCGTCGAACTTGGCTCCGCACTTGGGACACTCGGTCATATCCGAGGACACCTCCGCTCCGCAGGCGGAACAGGTGAAGTAGTCCTTCTTGTGAGGCTTCATGTAGTCGGGACGGTCGATGTATGCGCCGCATTTCCTGCAGTTGACTTCTCCCGGAAGGACAACGGCTCCGCAGAAACTGCACCTTCCGTATCCCTGGGGGTACAGGCGACCCTGGGATTCCATCTTTTCCCTGGTAGCGTATGCTCTGTTCCTCATCAAGGTGGTGAGTCCGAGAATTAGGTAGAACAGTATCATCGTGTATGCGATGATGAATGCGGTGGGTACCAGGGTGCAATCCGTCTTGTTGCCAGTGAAGTTGAATCCGGTGAGGACGGAGTAGGAGGCGGACCCTGCGATCGCTTTGCCTTCCGCATCGAGGGGCGCCACGGTGATGCTGTACAGTTTGGAGTTGTCGAGGCTCAATGCGACCGTGTAGGTCGTCCCCGTCTTGGTCATAGTGTGGTAACTCACGTTGGTGAGGGTGATGCTGTTGTAGATCACTCCGTTGACCTCGCATACGACCGCTGTCAGGTCCTCGGTTCCGGAGTAGGTGGCAGTCACGTTGAATGCATCGTCGATTTCCAGTGTGATTCCGTTTCTCTCTGATGCGCAGTGGTTGGTGTTCGCGTCTATGCAGGCGGGACCGACTGCGAAGGCACCGACAATCAAGGCTATAACCGCGAATACGACACCGAAAACCGCTTTGATCTTAGGATTTGCACCGAATAGGTGGGGCACCATATATGCGATGATGGCGACTATAAGAATCACGAAAATGCTGTTGGCTCCGCCGTAGGTGAATAACAGGATACCGATCGCCAGGGCGATTACCATTGCGACAATCTGTCCGACGGTTAACGGCCCGATTTCCTTACCGAGGACAGAGTTGCTTCCGAAGCCGCTCATGTGGGTTCTATCCTGGATTAACGATAAAATAATAGCGGTGCTCAGCGACGTTTCTGGCACCCTGGGCACCAGTAGCTGCTGCGACCACCGAGAACCGACCTGACGAAGACCTTCCCGCATCTGGTACATGTCTCTCCTTCATGGCCGTAAGCCTCGAGGTAGTCGATATCGTAGTATTCCCTGCCTTTGCCTCTCAGGTACTCCTCCGGAGTTATGGCGTTCTTCTCAATGCCGAACTCCATGACCTCGGGGATCTGTTCCGCGATGAGTTTCCACCTGCGGTCGCTTATCTTGTTGCAGGGGACTTCTGGGCATATTTTTGCACGGTACAGTATCTCATCCGACCAGATGTTCCCGATCCCGGCCACCACCGATTGGTCTAGCAGGGCTTCCTTGATGGAAATGGAATGGTTTCCGAGACTACCTTTCAGATACCTCCAGTCGAGTTTCTCATCGAAAGGTTCGAGGCCCAGTTTCTGCAGTCCGGAATAGACATCCTCTTCCCCTGCAGGGATGAACCAGGTCTTGCCGAACATGCGCTGGTCGATGTACCACATGTGCCTGCCGTCGGCCAGATCGAAAACCAGATGGGTGTGTTTCTCTTCGGGGTAACCCTCTGGTACCACTATAAGCTGCCCGGTCATCCCGAAACGGATGATGAGGCGGGAACCATCGTCCAGGTTGAAGATGAGGCCTTTCCCCCTTCTGTCCGCTGATACGATGGTGCGTCCTTTGACCGATTCTATATATTCTGGCACAGTTGGATGACCAATCAGTTTCTCGCGGTTGCAGGAAACGGAAACTATGGTACTTCTGATGACCTGGGGTCCGACCACCCTTCTGACTGTCTCGATCTCGGGAAGCTCAGGCAAACTCCGCTTCCTCCCCGATCAGCTTGTCGATGTACTTGCCGAAAACTTTCCTGTAGAATCCCAGGAACATTCCGATTGCGACAGCGGAGAATATCGTTCCCTCCCTCGCACCGGTCAAGGTTCCCACAAGTGCCAGAGATATGATGCAGGCGATAATGGTCATCACTACGTCGTTGATGATCTTCACCTTGTGGAAGGGCATCCTGTTTAGTTTGGCGGTAATAACCATAACGAGACCGTCACCGGGTACGACGAGCAGGCTCGCGCGGATCTCCATCATGACACCGAAGGCGAGGACAGCGAATCCGACGATAGCGAAAACCCACTGTGCCAGATATCCGTCTGGAGTCATTCCCAGGTTGGTCAGGATCAGCATCGAGATATCCGTCATGATGCCGAGGCAGAATCCCATGGGGATCTGCAGGAACTGGATGAGCGGGAACTTCTTTCCAAGAATGGCGATCTCAATCAGGACCAACAGAATGTTGAATAGGATGGTCCAAGTCCCGAGAGAAACCCACCCTACCGTGTCCGTAAGGGTCGCGGGTATGCAGGAGATGGGGGCGGTACCGAGGCCAGCTTTCTTCGACATCGCGATACCGAAGGAGAGGATGAAGAGACCAACCAGCATCACGATGAGCCTGCGGCCTATGTGTCCTTTGCCTTCGAATGGCGACGTAGTCATGTCACCGAAAAAAGCGACATACTATTTTAGACGGTCGGGTGCGTGCGACTCTATTTAATATAGGGGCGATATCTGTGGGCCAAGAGGTGCTTCTATGGCTACAATCGATGAACAGATTGCTGAGTTGGAAAAGGAGATTTCCAACACCAAAAAGAACAAGGCAACAGAAGCACACATTGGAAAGATCAAGGCGAAGATCGCTAAGCTCGCCCTCGAGAAGGAGAAAAGGCTCGAGACCGCGAGGGCAGGTGGAGGAACTAAGGGATTCTACGTGAAGAAGGCGGGAAACGCCACCGTGGCCCTTGTCGGATTCCCTTCCGTCGGTAAATCGACACTTCTGAACCAGCTCACCGGCGCCAAATCCGAGGTCGGTGCATATCATTTCACCACTCTGGACGTCGTTCCCGGTGTGATGGAGTACAATCACGCTAAAATCCAGATCCTCGATATGCCCGGGTTGATCAAGGACGCCTCCCGCGGCAAGGGTAGGGGAAGAGAGGTCATCGCAGCGGCCAGGTCCGCTGATGTAATCCTTCTCGTGGTCGACATCTTCAACCCTGATATGAGCGTTCTGATGAAGGAATTGTACAACTCCGCAATCAGGCTGAATCAGGTGGCCCCTGACGTCAATATCACAACGTCCCAGCAGGGCGGAATTTTAGTCAAACCGACCCTTAAGCTCACCAAGATTTCCGTCGAGACGATCAAGGATATGGTGGCCGCATACGGTCATCTGAACTGTACCGTCGTCGTCCGTGAGGATATCGATGTGGAGCAGATGCTTGACGTCCTTGCAGGTAATAGGGTGTACATCAAGGCGGTAATGGCCATCAACAAGTGCGATTTGGCCAAACCCGGTCAGCTCGAGGCCGTGCAGGAGATGCACAAGGCCTACAGGAGTATCGGGGTGTCCGCAGCTACCGGTCTGCATATGGACGAGCTCAAACAGGCACTCTACGAGACCATCGATATGATTCGCGTGTATCTGAAGCCTCAGGGCCAGGAAGCTGATCTGGACATCCCGCTTATCGTCAAGAGGGGGAACACCGTCGGAGACGTGTGCGAACTCATTCATAGGGATTTCAAGAATGCCTTCAGGTATGCTATGATCTGGGGCGAGAGTGCCAAGTTCCCTGGTCAGACTGTTGGTATGGACCACGTGGTGGCCGACAAGGATATTCTTTGTATCATCGTGAAGAGATGATGTTAGTTCTCGGTATCGGAGAAATATTCCGCTACAGTCTTCAGCATTCCTTCGAAAGTTGATTTCTCAGGCATCGAATCTGCAGGGATGCCCAGTTTTTCCATTGCTTCGGATGTAGGTTTGCCGATAGCAACCTTGTAAACCTCATTCAAGTAAGAATCTGCCTGGTTTTTACCGAATTTGTCCGACATTTGTGTATACAGTGTACGTACAGTCATCGGACTGGAAAAGATCATTGCATTAATAGTGCCAGATGCGATTTTTTGCATCAATTCTTCGTGCATGGGCCCTACAGGAGCAGGAATCATACCATAAACAGCCGCATCCACGACGTATGCGCCCGCATTTTCAAGGATTTTGACGATTTTATCGTCACCGGAATCGGATCTGAGAAGCATTACGAGCTTGTCACCGACTTCATCCTTGATTTCTTCGGCAACGCACTCCCCTGAATATGTCTCGGGTACGAGGTCGCATTCACGACCGACCATCTCTTCGAGTGCTTTGGCCGTACTTTCGCCGGTGCAGGCGACATTGGTGTGCTCGAGATAGGCTAGGAGCATCTCCTTGCCGAATTCCTTGATGCATTCTTCTACTGCTGTGATGCTCGCAAAAACGGTGAAATACGCATCACAGTCCGTGAAGACCTTCTTCACGAGGGAAAAGGTTTCCTCGGAGCCGTGTACCGGCTCCATAGAGGGGGCGCACACACAGGACAATCCATATTTCCTGCAGAGTTCGCGTCCTGCTTCCAGTCTGTCGCTGGGCCGTGTGAACCCCACTGTGGTCATGCAAGGTCACCCAGAATCTCCCTGAGTTGTACCACTGTACCGATGACCATAATACCCGGAGTTTCGACGTTCTGGGTCTTTATGGTTTCATCCAGTTTGGAGACAGTCGTGATGTACACTTTCTGATCGGGAGTGGAGCCCTTGGAGAGGATGGCCGCGGGCATGTCGGGGGACATTCCGCCCTCGAGCAATCCTTTGGATATGTTGCCTGCGTTCTCGAGGCCCATGAGGATGACGAGGGTGCCGTGACCCTTCACGAGGCTGGACCAGTCGACTCTGTCCCCGTTTCTGTCGCTCTTCTCGTGTCCGGTGATGAATGTCACCAGGGAAGCGTGGTCTCTGTGGGTTACAGGGATACCGCAGAGTTCGGGCACCGAGATCGAAGAGGATACTCCGGGGATGACGTGAACTTCCACTCCCGCTTTCCTGAGTTTTTCGGCTTCTTCGGCTCCTCTTCCGAACAGGAAGGGGTCGCCGCCTTTGAGTCTGGCCACGATTTTTCCTTGCTGGGCGTACTCGACCAGGAGGTCGTTGGTCTGCCACTGTTTGAGGTGGTGGTCTGCGGCCCTCTTTCCCGCGTCGACGAGTTCCGCATCCTTTTTGCACTCCTTCAGGAGTTCTGGGTTGGACAGCGCATCGTACAGGACGACATCTGCTTCGCGCAGCGCCTGCAGTCCTTTGACGGTAATAAGACCCAGATCGCCGGGGCCGGCACCGATGAGATATACTTTTCCTGCCATGTTATCAATCCTTTTTATTCATCAATATGTCTGCGATTTCCTTGATCTTGCTTTCCTTCTCCGAGAGGGGGAAGGTGGTGTCGATCCTGATGGGCGAGTCGAAGACGAAAGTCACCGCGAGGATGCGCATCTCGTTTCCGAGCACCTCCGCATTTATACCTATGGGGGAGGAGCATCCCGCATTCATTATCCTGAGTATATCGCGTTCCGCCTTGACTTCGGTATAGGTCTTCTCGTCGTTCAGTTTCTTCAGGAGTTCTATCGTTTCCTTATCGTCCGAGCGGCACTCGATGGCGATGGCTCCCTGGCCGGCGGCAGGAATGAACTTCTCCTTGGAGATGGGGTGGACGTTCTGGGTGATCTCAAGCCTGTCGAGACCCGCCTTGGCCATGAGGATAGCGTCGTATTCCCCGTTCTCGAGTTTGCTGAGGCGGGTGTTCATGTTGCCGCGGATGGGTTTCAATCTGACTCCGGGCATGCATGCCTTGAGCATCATCTCCCTCCTTACGGAGGAAGTACCCAGGAAGTTGCCGCAGAGCAGGTTCTCCAGCTGTACGGGGATGCATGCGTCCCTCACGTCCGCCCTGGGAAGGACGGCAGGGACGGTGAGTCTCTCGTCGATGAAGGTGGGGATGTCCTTGAGGGAGTTGACGGTGACGTCGATGTCCCCTCTGAGGAGGGCATCGTCCAGTTCCCTCACGAAGACGCCTGTTCCACCCATATCCTTGAGGTGGGTCTTGAGGTCGATGTCCCCGGTGGAGGTGATGCCCTTGATCTCGCACTTTCTGTCAGGGTATGCTTCTTCGAAACGGCGCTTGAACTCCAGGGTCTGGGCCATGGCCAGATTGCTTTCCCTGGTCCCTGCGATCATTTCTTTGCCTCCTTCCTCAGGAATTTGTCGAAGGTCTCTGCGATCTTGTCGCAGGCCTCGTCGTCGTGGGCGATGGACATGAAGTCGACCTCGAGAGGTCCGGGGGGCAGGTAGACGCCGTGGTCCAGCATGTATCTGAACATGTCCATGTAAAGTGCCTTGTCAGTCTTGGAGGCGTCTGCTCCGCAGGTGGCCTCATCGATGCCGAAGAACACTGAGAACATGGAACCGACGGATTGTACGCATCCCTGCACCTTGTTGTCCTCGAGGGATTCGTTCATGTGGTCCACGAGTTTGGAGGTCCTCTTGGCGAGGTCGTCGTATCTTCCTTTCTCGGCCATGATCTCGATGGTTTCGAGACCCGCCGTAGCCGAGATGGGGTTCCCTGCGAATGTGCCAGCAGCGTAAACCGGACCTGCCGGTGCTACCATTCCAAGGATGTCTGCGCGGCCCATGAATGCTCCTGCGGGGTAACCTCCTCCGAGGATCTTTCCCATGGTGGTCATGTCGGGGGTGACTCCGAACATCCCCTGTGCGCTGGTCTTACCGAGCCTGAAACCGGTGATGACCTCGTCGAAGATGAGCAGGGCGTTGTGCTCCTTGGTGATCTTCCTCATCTCCTGGAGATATCCTTTCTTGGGAGGAACCACACCGACGTTGCCCATGACGGGTTCCATGATTATACCGGCGATATCCTCGTTCTTGTCCAGGAGGGATTCGAACATGCCGGGGTCGTTGTATTCGACCAGGTAGGTGTTCTTAACGTCCTCGGGAGGCACCCCGAGGGAAGAAGGGGTTCCGTTGACCGAGCCGGAACCTGCGGCTACGAGAACAGTGTTGTGGGCTCCGTGGAAGCCGCCGTTGAGTTTGACGATGCCGTTCTTCTTTGTGTATCCTCTGGCCAACCTGATGGCGTGCATGGTTGCTTCGGTACCTGATACTGCGAGCCTGCACATCTCAGCACAGGGGACGGTGGAGGTGATCTTTTCGATCAGCTTGGTCTCGGGGTGAGAGGGTGCACCGAACACGCTGCCTTTCTTGGTCTGGTCGCGGACAGCCTTCGCCACGCGGGGGTTGGAGTGTCCGGCGATGAGGGGCCCGTAGGCCATGCATAGGTCCACGTACTCGTTCCCGTCGATATCGGTGATCATGCACCCTTTTCCGGATTCCATGACCACGGGGTAGGGCTCGAATGCCCTGACGGGGCTGGAGACGCCTCCGGGGGTGATCTTCCTGAGCTGCTCGGCCTCCTCCTGGGAGTTGCTGCGGCGCATTTCACTCGCCCCTGAGCATCCTTGCGGCCTTCTCTGCGTAGTAGGTGATCATCATGTCCGCTCCGGCCCTCTTGATACTGGTTAGGGACTCCATCATTATCCTGTCCTCGTCGATCCAGCCGTTTGCGGCCGCGGCCTTGATCATGGCATATTCGCCGGATACCTGGTAAGCGCAGATAGGTACGGGATACCTCTCCGCAGCATCCCTGATGATGTCGAGGTAGGGGCCTGCGGGTTTGACCATGATGATGTCCGCTCCCTCTTCGAGGTCGCCCTCGATCTCGCGGAGAGCCTCGCGCCTGTTGGCGGGATCCATCTGGTACTGTGCCCTGTTGCCCTTCCCGGGTGCGCTGCAGGCGATGTCCCTGAAAGGCCCGTAGTATGCGCTCTGGTACTTTGCGCTGTAAGCCATGATGGGAATGTTCTGGAATCCGTTGTCGTCGAGTGCTTCCCTGATGGCGGCAATCTGCCCGTCCATCATACCGCTGGGGGCGATGATGTCCGCTCCTGCGTAGGCTTGAGAGACCGCGATCTGCCCGTAGGTCTGGATGGTCCTGTCGTTGTCGACGTATCCGTCGTGGGTCAGGATACCGCAGTGTCCGTGGTCGGTGTATTCGCACATGCAGAGGTCGGCGATGACCAGCAGGTCGGAGTTCTCCTTGAGTCCCCTGATGGCCTGCTGGACGACGCCGTTGTTGGAGTACGCCTGGGTTCCGTTGCAGTCCTTGCTCTTCGGGACTCCGAAGACGATGACAGATTCCACTCCGGACTCTTCAATCTTGTTGGCGATTCCCTCGTAGCCTTTGAGAGGGTGGGTGGGGATGTCGGGCATGGATGCGGTCATCCTGTCCTTATCG
>CAMNNR010000029.1 GCA_946545675.1 uncultured Thermoplasmata archaeon
GGACTGTCAGAGTGGTTATGCCGGTACCCTCGAACGCATATTGTTCAATGGTCTCGAGATCGTCGTTGAATACAAGTGTCTTGAGATTTGCACAGTTCATGAACATGGCGTAGGGTAAGGTGGTGACGCCGTCGCCCAAGATGACTGAGCAATTGGGTGCGACAACGTTGAATACTGCATTGTTCCCAGTGAACGTAGCGTTGGTGTTGAAATTAATCTGGGTCAGCGCGCTCATGTCGTTGAATGCGAACACACCAACGGACGCGATATTGGACGGCAGAGTAAGGGAGGTCACACCGCTGCAACCCTCGAAAGCACGGGCCTCGATAGCGAGGTCTCCAGTGCCGAAAGCGATGGAGGCCAAACCGGTACATCTAACGAATGCAGACGAACCGATTGACTGCAGACCGTTCCCGAAGACGACGGACGTGAGTCCCTCGCATTCGTAGAACGCGGAACTTCCGATGGAGAGAACGCTGTCAGATATGACCAGGGGGCCGGTGAGCCTTTCGAGGCTGTAGAACAGGTTCTCGGGAATAGAGCTCACCTCGGAGCCTATAGTCAGGGTGAACTCCGCATATCCATCTCCGTCATTGAACGGGTTGCTGATGTACTCAAGAGCGATGGCATTGTAGGTTATGGATGCGAGATCCGAACAGCTACCGAATGCGTAACTGCCAATGCTTTCAACCTTCTTACCTATGGTCAGAGAGGTGATGGTGGATCCGTCGAAAGCATAGTTCCCGATGGTGGTTACGTTGTCAGGAATGACCACCGAGGTGATTCCAGCATTCTCGAATGCACTGCTGCCGATAGTCACGAGGGTTGACGGAAGCGATACGGACTTGAGATTACTGAGACCGGAGAACGCGCTGTTGGGTATCGAGGTCACACCTTCCGACACGGTCAGTGCGAATCCCGAATCGGCACCCGCGCCCGAGAACACCGATGAACCGTAACTGGTGCAGTTCTCGGCGCTGTACACAACGGAGGTGAGGCCGGTGCATCTCTGGAATGCATAATCCCTTATGGTCTCCACGGGAGATGGGATGGTGATGGTGGTGATACCCGTACAGTCCTGGAAGGCACTAGCTCCGATGTATGTGACACCTGTTCCCATGGTGACGGAGGTTATTTTGGTATTAGCGACAAACAGTCTTGCAGGAATCTTGAGGACACCGTTACCGATGGTAACTTCGCATTCCGCGGCCTCGCCGTAACAGGTGAACGGAGAGTTGTTGAAATCCGAGCATTCCGCGGCATTGTACTCTATGGACGCAAGATGCAAGCAACTGTTGAACGCGCCGTTTCCGATCTGAGTAACCTTCGAGGGAATCACGATGGAGGTTATCGAGGTCCCGTTGAATGCATACGAGCCTATGGCCTCGACGTTATCTCCCATGTTTACAACATTGATATTCGAGGTTGAAGAGAAGATATTCGCTGCCAGGCCGATAACGTGGGCGCCGATGTTCAGTGTAATTCCAGGGTCCGCGGATCCGGAATTCCTGAAAGGCTCATAGTAATTGTAGATGGAATTCACATTAGCCGCATCGTAGTTGATTGTGCGGAGAGCACTGCAGTTTCCGAACGGGGAATAGCCCAGGGTCTCAACCGTATCGGGTATGGAGACGGTCACGATCTTCTCGCAGTTCTGGAAGGCATACTCGCCTATTGATGTGACACCGTGCGGGATGGTGACAGTCGGACCGATCTTGGAATACCTGAAAAGATTGCCGGGGATTGACAGGACTGTATCGCCGAACGTAACATCAATACCTTCATCAACCCCAGAGCTATCGAAAACATTGGGTTGGGATGCACAGTCCGCTGCATTGTAGGTCACAGAATTGATGCTTGTACAGTGTGCGAAGGCCCACTGCCCGAGGGAGGTTAGCGATGCGGGTAGAGTAATCTTTGTCAGTCCTGAACAATAGTCGAATGCCTCGGATCCGATGGACTGTATGTTGGCCGACATCGTCAGTTCAGTAATGCCTGCCTGATGCATGAATGCCCTGCTGCCAATAGCCGTGACACTGTTGGGGATTGTTACGAATGTCAGAGTGGTAACATCGGAGGATGAGTACAGGAGACACGCAGGGATTCTCTGCACGGAAGAACCGAAGGTGACGGAGATTGGTTCCGAATAGTTGATGGGGATTGAATTGTATGTAAGGTCCTCACAGGCGATTGCGTTGAAGTTGAGGGTGGTGAAACCGCAGTTGTAGAATGGGCAGTAACCGAACTCGGTGACGCCGGTACCTACGGTAAGGGAGGTCAGATGGGTACCGCTGAAGGCATAGTCTCCCACATAAGTGACCGTATCAGGAATGGTGAGGGAGGTCGAAGCCAGTTTGGCTCCGTCGAATGCATTGTTACCGATACTGGTGATACCTTCTCCGAGATTGAGCGCAATGCCCTCTCCGCTGGTACCGCAGTTGTAGAATGCGTAAACACCGATGTCGAATCCGCCGGTTACGGTGACGACCTCGACATACTTGCAGTCCTCGAATGCCCCTTGACCGATGACTGAATTCTCAGCCCCATCGATGACGATCGAGGATAGATGGGCATTGCAGAACGCTCCTTCGCCGATGTAGAGGATATCCTCACCAAAGGTGAAAGATGAGAGATCGACACAGTTTAAAAATGCCCAATCACCAATGGTTTTCACATTTCCGGTCCCGGAAATAGTCTCCAGAGTCTGACAATTGTAAAAGGCATCATGACTTATCGTTACGACAGATGAGGGAAGAACTACTTCTTCAAGGCCCTGGAAATTGTAGAATGCGCAATCGAGGATGGTTTCCACACCGTCCGGCACCGTGCAGCTCGTAGCATTTCCGAAATGTTTGATTAACTCCTTCCCGTCGAACGACACCAGAGAATCATCGACCACCCTGAAGTTCGTATTCCCTGCATCTACACTGATGAGCACATCATTATCTATCTCGAACGGGTCCTCACAGAGTGTCTCCAGGTTGGCATTGAGGATTATCGACTGTAATGCATCCTTAGTGTTGTAGAAGGTGTTCACCAGTTCTGTGACCGTGTCGGGGAATGCAAAGGATTCTGCAGTGGATCCCCCGGGATACAGGAAGAGCTTTGTCATGTCATGGCTGTATAAGACATTGCCCTGAACCGCGAAACTTGTGTTCTCGGGATCGACGGTTATGGTCGTCAATTGTTCATTCTGGAACGCACTGGCTCCGATGGTGGTAAGCCCTTTCCCCACATGCAATGTGCTGAAGGGGTTGCCTGAGAATGCATGCTTCCCTACGCTGGTGACGCTGTCCGGAATGTCCAAAGAAGACAGATCACTTGTGCTGAAAGCATAGTCCTCTATGGTCTGGACGGTGTCCCCGAAATCGACAGAATTGATGTTATTGAGAGCCTGGAAAGCAGAATAGGAAATCGAGGTGACTCCGCTCCCGATGACTACGGAGGTAACATTCTCCGAATAGCCACCCCACGGATATCCTTCATCAGGCATCACCATGGGTCCCGAACCGGAGATGGTCAGGGTGTGGTCACCGTCGAAAGACCAAGTGAGATCACCAATCTCCCCTCCGCCGGAATCCGCAGAGGATGATTCCGTATTCACATAAACTAGGCACATCAGCACGAACAGCAGTGCTATCGCTGCCGCGCCGATTTTGATCAGATGCGAGTCCGGCTTGCCCGTGAAGTTCCCGCCGGACCGGGAAAACTCGTACATATGTATAAAGAATTAACACTCGTTTAAATAGAAAGATGCTAACTGAGATGAAAAGACACAACAAATCAGTACAATTGTATTAACAACCTAACTGTTATCGAAAAAACACCCTAGATAGACAAAACCATATATAGGACATAGTCAAAACATACGAATCGACAACGGTCAACTCTCCCCGACGCAGGGTTGCCGGAAATGTATGGCGTAGAAGGCTCAATTGTTCCCGACGGTCTCTTCCGCAGACTGGATGCACTTGGTGAGTACAGAGTACGCGTTGATCATATCGGGCTCGTTGACGATGAAGATGGTGTCGGTGTGACAGCTGACGGTCTCCTCGAGGTTGATTCCCGCGTCGGAGAGGTTGGTGATCAGATAAGCGATTACACCGGCGGTGTCGACGATCTTCTCGGGAGACTTCACAACGATCTCCACGAGGTTCTCCCTGATCTTGATGAGGTTGAACCTTCCGACAGTGTCGATGACACGGTCCTTGAGCATCCTGTCGGCGATAATGGTGACAGCGGACGCTGACTGAACGCACTGCATGATGGAGTTCTCGTTCCACATGTCCTTGAAGAGATTGTCCATCTTGTGAAGGACGGTCCAGTCGTTCTTGGCAGTGACGATGCAGGTCTTGGTCCTCATCTCGAGCCTGCTGTCCTTGAGGATGGAGAGGATGCTGCGCTCGTGGTCGGTGGTGACGCTGAGCTTCGAGGCATAACGCCTACATGCGATCATCACAGCTTCCTCGTTGTCCAATTCGAGGTCCTTCATGATCATGCGGGCCAGGGAAGAGTAGTTGATGAGTCCCTTCGCAACGCAGTCCTTGATACTGGGGTGTGCGTCGATGTAAATCCTGGTCCTCTCTGCGAGGCTCTCTCTGGATGCAGGTTCTGCCATGTCTGATAATATGAAAAATCCGTATTTATGTCTTATCTCAGACATAATTACGGTAAAATGTTTGGGAAGGGGTTTTGCTGTCGGATTAGGCCTGCTCCACTGCGGCCTTGAAGTTGACCATGAAGTACTCCATCTCCTCCATCGAGAAGATGAGCGGGGGCATCAGGCGGACGGTCTTGCCGTGTGCCACGTTGATCAGGATCTTGTGGTCGAACATGTAGTTCTTGACAGATGCTGCGGTTGCCTCGTCCTTCATCTCGACTCCGATGAGGAATCCCTTTCCGCGGACGTCCACGATCTTGGGGGAACTGATTGCCTTCAGCTCCTTCATCCACTGGGCGGAGACCTTGTTGACGTTGTCGAGGATGCGGTTGCGGTTGATGATATCGATGACCGAACATCCGGATGCACAGACCAGGGGGTTACCGCCGAAGGTGGTCCCGTGGGTACCGGGGGTCATGACGGATGCGATCTCGTCGGTGGTCATCACGGCTCCGATAGGCATTCCGGCAGCCAGTCCCTTAGCGGATGTTATGATGTCTGGCACTATGTCGTAGTGCTCGAATCCCCACCACTTGCCGGTACGGCAGATTCCGGTCTGGACCTCGTCGACAATCATGAGTGCGCCGGCATCGGTGCAGAGGTCGCGCACTCCCTTGACGAACTCGGGGGTGGCAACGATGACCCCTCCCTCTCCCTGGATGCACTCCAGCATGACGGCCGCGGTGTCCTTGCTAATGAGATCCTTGACAGACTCCAGATCGTTGAAGGTGTAGTATTGGTATGCATTGCTGATGAGAGGCTCGAAACCGCTCTGGTACTTGGTCTGACCTGTCGCCCCGAGGGAAGCGGAGGTACGTCCGTGGAACCCGTTGAGGGCGGAAAGCACCTTGCTGCGCTTGGTATAGCGGACAGCGGTCTTGAGGGCACCTTCGTTCGCCTCAGCACCGCTGTTGCAGAACAGGCTGCGGGTGATGGCGTCGGGGGTGACCGTGTTCAGGCGTTGTGCCAGCATGGCCTGTTCCTTGATGTGGTAGAGGTTCGAGACGTGCACCAGATGGGAGACCTGGTCGCGCATCGCCTTCACCCACTCGGGGTGTGAATGGCCGAGGGAGTTGACAGCGATGCCTGCCGCTACGTCAAGGTACTTATTGTCGGCTGCATCGTAGAGGTAGCATCCCTCTCCGCGCTCGAATGCGATGTCCATGCGTCCGTAGTTGGGGAACAGATACTGTTGTGTGAGATTCTTTACTGTGTTGAAATCCATGTTTTCACTCTTTCACTATGAGGGTTCCCTTGTTGGAACCTTTGATTACGTCTTTTACTATGCTTTCGGGGTCGCGTCCGTTCACCATGCGGACGGCCTCCGCACCTGCGTTGACCGCCTTGCGGCAGGCCTCCACCTTGGGGACCATGCCGCCGGATATCGTTCCGTCAGCCAGCAGGTCGTCTATATCCTTGAATGTGACCCTGTCTATCTTCGACAGCGGGTCGTGGACGTCCCTCAGGATGCCAGGGACGTCTGTTATCGCGATCATCTCCTTGCACTTCACGCCGGCGGCGATCCCCGCTGCCATGGTGTCGGCGTTGACGTTGAGGTGCTGGACCTTATCGTCCACGGCCATCGCCCCGATGGGGTAGACCACGGGGATGACCTTCTCGTCAAGGAGGTCGAATATCGTCTGCTTGTCTACTGCGGAGACCTCACCCACCAGACCGAGATCGATGGTGACCTCCTTCCCGTCCACGACGACTTTGGAAGGTGCCTTCTTCACGCACTCGGTGCAGAAGTATCCGGGGATGCCGACAGCCTTCACACCGGCATCGATGAGACATTCGACCAGGTCGGAATTGATCCTCCTCAGGACCTTCTCCGCCACTTCCAGACCGGCCTCGTCGGTCACACGGACTCCGGCGACCTTCTTGGGGGTCATGCCGAGCCTCTCCATCTCCGCGGATATCTCGGGACCTCCGCCGTGTACGAGGACGATGGAATAACCTTCTGCGGTGAGCTCCGACACCTCCTGTGCCAGCTGCCTCATTCCATCCTTTCCGTCGAGGGCGTTGCCTCCGAACTTGACCAGATAGATGTTGCGCATCCGGACCACTTCAGGTTGCGTACTCCGCATTGATGCGGACATAGTCGTAGGTCAGATCGCATCCCCATCCGGTGGCGGAAGCGGTACCCACGCCGAGGTCCAGTTGGAGGATGACCTCCTTGTTCTCCATGGCCATGCGGACCACTTCGACCGAGGTCTCGTCCTGGAACACGGGTGCTCCGGAGTCGAGGATGTCGACCACCATGTCGCCTCCCTTGATGGTGAGGTGCACGTCGTTGATGCTGAACTTCGCCCCGCTGTTTCCGAGGGCCATCATGACACGGCCGTAGTTGGGGTCGGAACCGAATATGGCGGATTTGACCAGAGGGGAGTTGATGACGGTGTGGATGACCTTCTTGGCATCCTCCTTGGTCTCGGCGCCTTTGACCTCCACGGTGATGAGCTTGGTGGCTCCCTCTCCGTCCATGGCGATGGTGCGGGCGATCTGGGTGACCAGCACGCGGAGGGCGTCGATGAAGTTGGGGTCCTGGTCAGCAGGCTTTCCGCCGGCGAGTCCGTTGGCCATCATGATGCAGGTGTCGTTGGTGGACTGGTCCCCGTCGACAGAGACCATGTTCATGGTGTCGTCGAGTATGGCCTGGAAGGTGGGGTAGAAGGCCGGAGTCAGCTGTGCGTCAGTGGTGATCATCGACAGGGTGGTACCGTGGAGAGCCTTCAGGTGGGGGGAGATCATTCCGCTTCCCTTGGAGATCATGGAGATGTTCACCAGGGTCCCGTCCTCCAGGCGCACGCGCACCGCGCATTCCTTCTTGATGGTGTCGGTGGTCATGATCGCCTCACAAATGAGGTTGTCAGATTCCCTTCCGACACCCAGTGCCTTGCATGCCTTGCTGATACCGAACTTGATCTTCGGCATATCCATGAAGCGGCCGATGAGACCGGTGGACATGACTCCGACGGTCTTGGGTTCCAGATTCAGCTCTGCCGCCACCGCCTTCTGCATGGTCTGCGCGTCCTCGTATCCGCGGCGTCCGGTGAGGGCGTTCGCGTTACCGCTGTTGATGATGACCGCGGAGAGTTTCTCCGATTTGTCGTTCATCATCAGCTGGACAGGCGCAGCCTTCACGTTGTTCGAGGTGAACGCCATGAAGGCGGTCGCCGGGACCTCCGAGTACAGGAGGCCCATGTCGAGCGAGCGGTATTTCACACCGGAGTGGACACCGGCTGCCTTGAATCCCTGAGGAGTGGTTATTCCTCCTTCTATTATCTCTACCATTGTATCTTCACACTCCCAGTCCGGGGAAGTCGAGACCAGCGGCCTCGTCGAGTCCCAGCATCAGGTTCATGTTCTGGACCGCCTGTCCGGAGGCACCCTTCATCAGGTTGTCGATCACTCCGAAGGAGACGACCCGTCCGCCGTACGCCTTGGCTCCGACCTGGGCGTGGTTCGATCCCACGACCGCGCGGATGGAGGGCTCCGGCACGTAGTCCACGAAGCGTTCCGCTCCGTAGGTTTTCTCGTAAATCGCATCGATTTCGTCCTGCGTGACATCCTTCTTCATGCGGAAGTAGCAGGAAGAGATGATCCCGCGCACAATGGGCACCAGGTGGGGGACGAACATGACATCGGTCTCCTGACCGGAATACATGTCGACCGCCATGTTGATCTCGGGCTGGTGACGATGGGTGGCCACGCTGTAGGGGATGACCGATTCGCCGCAGGTGGGGTGGTGCAGGCGCTCGGAGGGCTTCATCCCGGCACCGGAGGTACCACTCTTGCCGTCCACGAACACGTCGGGATAGGCAAGGCCGGACTTCATCAGCGGTGCAATCGCCAGTATGGCGGATGTCGCATAGCATCCGGGGTTGGCCACCAAATCTGCACCCTTGATTTTGTCGCGGAACAACTCAGGAAGACCGAAGACCGATTTCTTCAATCCCTCGATGTCTGTGTGGGCGGTGCCGTACCACTTCTCGTACTCTGCGGGGTCCTTCAGGCGGTAGTCGCCGGAGAGGTCGATGCACTTGATGCCCTGTTCGACCAGGGAAGGGACCTCATTCATCGCCACACCGCGGGGCGTGGCGACCATCACGAAATCCAGATCCTTGGTGTCCGAGATCTTCTCGGTGAACTCGATGTCAGTGTATCCCTTCAGGAAGGTGTTCACTTTGGACACCTTCATCCCTGCATTGGAACGGGAGGTGAGGGCCGCGAGCTCCACGTCGGGGTGCCTGCACAGGATGCGGGATAATTCGCTGCCTGTGTAACCTGTTCCTCCGATGATTCCTACTCTGTATGTCATAGATACACCTTTTTTGATGAAGGAACCCTACTTTGAGGAGGATTATAAAGGTGTTGTCGTATTTCAGACAGTTGTTGTCGGAATAGTTACAACGCCAACAAGGATGACTGACTGGCAACGGTTATACCGAATGCAGACAGAAGGGTTCAGGCCTCTGAGGCGGGGGCCCTGTCGGTCTCGAGATTCATACCTGCGACCCCTCCGAAGATCAGTGCGAGGAAGAAGTATCCGAGCACTGGAAGTGCAGAATCAAAGAATAAGACATCCGCCAAAGCTGTACCTGCTACTCCCAACCCGATCCAAACAGCGTAGCTCGCACCCACAGGGAGACCCCTGCGGAGACCCATGTTGAGAGCGAGTGTGGCGATGATGCTGAAGAACAGTGCCAGCACAGTATAAACCATATCGCTCATGCCGCCCGAGAGCTTCATGAGACAGGGCCAGAGTGCCTCTATGAATCCGCCCAGGAACACCCATAGCCAGCCGCGGTTGAACTCCGTATCAGGCACCTCCCACGAACTGCAACCCCACGACCCCTGCCAGGATCATGAAGATGAACAGTATTTTCCTGCGGTCCGGGGGATCCTTGAAAAGGAGTATGCCCGTGGTCGTCGTCATGATGGTGCCTATACTGACCCAGACGGAATATGCAACGCTCACTGAAACTCCACCGTCGGTGGCCCAAGAGAGACACATCGGATCGAATACCATGAAGAAAAGTACCGGGATGCCCCACAGGAGATTCCCGTCGCTGTTATACTTTTTCAACGCCGCTACCCATACTGGCTCAGTGAGTCCTGCGAGGACAACCCAGAGGATAGCGAGTTCCATGGGACAGTGAACAAAAATCGCGATATTTAATAGGTGCCTAAACGCCTATTGGCACACGTACGGCCTTTTTTCGCCACCCAGCATTTCGCGCACGCCTGCGTCCTGTGGCGTACATATAAAACAGAGTAGCGGATTGGGTAGGCCATGGCTAACAAAACCGCATCGAAGAAGACCGCCGGGAAAGCACGCGACAAAGTCGTGCTCGCATACTCCGGCGGACTCGACACCTCTGTCGACATCCACTGGCTGAAGGAGAACTACGACGTCGACGTCATCGCCATCTCCGTGAACGTCGGACAGCCTCCGAACGAGGATGACATCGTGGCCCGCGCCATCAGGAACGGAGCCATCAAGGCAGACTTCTTCGACGTTAGGAAAGAGTTCGTCGAGGAGTACGTCTGGCCCCTCGTCAAGGCAAACGGGCTCTACCAGGACATCTACCCCCTCTCCACCGCCATCGCCAGGCCCCTCATGGCAAAGACTCTGGTGAAGATCGCCAAACAGGAAGGTGCGAAATACATCGCCCACGGCTGCACCGGAAAGGGAAACGACCAGGTCAGGTTCGATGCGGGAATCGTCGCTCAGGACCCTGAGCTCAAGATCCTCGCACCCCAGCGCGAATGGGTCACCTCCAGGGATGAGGAGATCGACTACGCCGCAGAACACGGAATCGAGATCAAAGCGAAGAAATCCAGCCCCTTCTCCAGGGACGAGAACCTCTGGGGAGCATCCTGCGAATGCGGAGAGCTGGAGGACGCATGGGCCAAACCCCCGGCAGGCGTCTGGATCCACACCGTCGACCCCGAGAAGGCCCCCAACACCCCCACCTATGTGGAGATCGGATTCGAGCACGGAATCCCTGTCTGCCTCGACGGAAAGAGGATGGACGGAGTGGAACTCATCGAGAAGCTCAACAAACTCGCCGGCGACAACGGAGTCGGAAGGATCGACCACGTCGAGGACAGGCTGGTCGGAATCAAGAGCCGCGAGA
>CAMNNR010000030.1 GCA_946545675.1 uncultured Thermoplasmata archaeon
TCATCACCATCCACAGTCCCCTTCTGCCCTCCACCAAGGACATGATCTCGGACGCACAGTTCAAGATGATGAAACCCACCTGCAGGATCGCCAATGTGGCCCGCGGAGGAATCGTCAACGAGGATGCGCTTTACAGGGCACTCAAAGACAACGTCATCGCCGGAGCGGCCTTCGACGTCTGGTGCAACGAGCCCCTCAGCGAGGAGGAGAAGAAGCTCCTCGAGCTGCCCAACCTCGTCACCACCCCCCACCTGGGTGCCAGCACCAAAGAGGCCCAGCTTAGGGTAGCCGTCGACATCGCCAACTCCGCGGTCAAGTACCTCAGGGACGGCATCATCACCAACGCCATTAATGCCCCCCGCGGCAAGCTCACTCCCGAGACCGAGCCCTTCGTGCCCCTCGCAGAGGGTCTCGGAGTGTTCGCCAACCACCTCAACAACGGCAAGAACGTTACCAACTTCGAGGTCGTCGCCAACGGAGACATGGCTAACGGCGACACCAACCTCCTCCGCGTCTACGCGGTCAGGGGATTCATCAGGGATATGGTCGGCATGGACAACGCCAACCTGGTCAACGCCGAACCCGTCGCCAAGGCCAAGGGTGTCGAGATCAAGGACTCGAAGAACCCTGGATCCGTCAACTACTCCAACATCCTGGAGATCAAGACCGTGGCTGACGGAGTCACCGAGACCATCAGCGGTACCGTGTTCGGAGAGGAGCCCCGCCTCGTCGGTTACAACGGATACTCCTTCAACGTCCCCCTCGGAGACGACATCCTGTTCCTGAAATATCCCGACAAGACCGGAGTGGTCGGAGCAGTGGGAACCGTTCTCGGAAAGGCCGGCATCGACATCAAGCAGATGGCCGTCTCCGTCAACGGAACCGGCAAGGCGCTCATGATCCTCATCGTGGGCAAGGAGCCTGCCGAATCCACCGTCAAGGAGCTCGCCGCCGCAGTCGACGGAACCGCTAAATTCGTGAACGTGCATTGAAACCAAACACGAGGCTGAATGCATGATCACGATAGACGACCTGACACTCGCAATCGAGCACAGCATAGACAGCGAGATGAAACTGGAGCACGAGGAGGCTTTCGATCTCGCCCAGCACGTGCTGAACTTCTTCGGGTACTCCAACCGTATCATCGACAACGTCCTGGAACCCGAGGACCGCGATGCGTTCTACATGCTGGAGGACTCCGGCGTCCTGACCACCGAGAGGGAGGAGATCACCCTCTACGACGGCCGCGAGTGGAGGATCCACTACTGGTTGTTCAGGCCCGACAAGATCGAAGAGCTCATCAAGAACGAGAAGCCTGAGGCCGAAGAGGTCGAGGAGGAAGAGGTAGACATCTACAAGGACCTCCCCCGCGAGGCGTGGGTCAGGCACGTCGAAGACGAATGAGTTCGCCAAGTTTCTTTCCATACGAATACAGGCCCGGCCAGGAGGACATAGTCCGCCTGGTCAGGGACACTGTACGCGAAGGGCGCCCCCTGGTGATGGAATCAGGCACCGGGACAGGTAAGACATCCGTGGCCCTGGCGGCCGCGATGGAAGCCACCGCAGGCACCCATACCAAGATAATTTTCCTGACCAGGACGAAGTCCCAGCAGAGGCAGATATCTCTGGAGGCAAAGGCCATTTCCGGTCTGACCGAGATCCTTTGCGTCCCATTGCAGGGACGTGGGCCTTCCACCTGCCCTTACATACAGAACAATGTCGAACTGTCCCGCGGCAATTCCGAGGAACTCTCGAAACTGTGTGCTACGCTCAAGAAGGGCAACACCGAAGCCGGTCACTGTCCGTTCTACGACGGTATCACCAGTGAGAAGATGGAATCCTGCATCTCGTACATGAGGATGATGAACCCCGATCCGGAGGATTTCAAGGACTTCTGCATCGTGAACACCATCTGTCCCTACGAGACCGCCAAACGCATGCTTCCCTATGCGGACGTGGTGAGTGCGCCGTATGCCTTCTTCTTCATCCCCGCCATCCGTGAGCACTTCATGGAATGGATGGGGATCAGCGAACACAATGCGGTCGTGATCATCGACGAGGCCCATAACCTCCCATCTTATCTGAGGGACATTCAGACCTATCGCATAACATCCAGGGGTCTTGACATGACCGCCAACGAGGCCGAGGAGAACGATGACCCAGAGGTCCTGGAGGGCCTCACCGTCATCGATGTGGTGACCCTCATGCGCGAGATCCTCTGCGATGCCCAGGCGGAGTTCCTCGTGAGGGAGAACGACCTGCTCCCGCCGGGTTACCTGCAGGAGGAGATGATGGTACGTCTGGGTCTCAGCACATTCGAGATCCGCAATCTGCTCATCAACATGGCCGAGGTCGGGGAGGCCATTGCCGACCGCAAGAAATTCAATCGCAAGCTCCCCCGTTCCCATATCAAGAGCTTGGCGGTCAATCTCCTTTGCTGGCTGGGATGCGAGGACAGTTCGCATGTGTTCCTGGTATCCGGTGGGGACAATCCTTTCCTCGAAGCATATTGTTTGGATCCCCACGATGCCGCCACACCTTTGCTGGAATGCCGTTCCAGCGTCCACATGTCCGGGACCCTCGAACCGCTGAGGTTCTATGCCCAGGAGACAGGCCTCTTCCAGCCTGAACTCAAGTGCTTCCCCTCGCCCTTTTCCTCCGAGAACCTGAAGGTCTGCTATGTCCGTGACGTCTCCACGAAATACACGGAGATGCTGGCAGAGGAGGGCATCTATGAGAGATTGAAGGACTACGTCATCCAATTGGTGAACAGTGTCCACCGCAACACTGCCGTGTTCTTCCCGTCATACGTGCTCATGGAGAGATTCATCCGTGACGATGTGCCAGCACTGTTGGATCGCGATGTGTACTACGAATCCAGGGACATGCCGCAGAGCGAGCTGATGGAGCAGGTCACCGAGTTCAGATGCAGGGAGGGAAGCGTACTCTTCGCGATAACCGGAGGCCGCATAAGCGAAGGTCTGGATTTCCCCGGGAAGGAATTGGAACTGGCAATCATAGTCGGAATACCCTATGGCAGACCGTCAGCCAAACAGGATGCACTCATAGGCTACTGCCAGAGCCGTTTCGGAAGAGGCTGGGACTATGCGGTCAAGGTGCCAGCCGTCAGGAAGATGCGTCAGGCCATCGGCCGTCTGATACGTTCGGAGAAGGATCGTGGCATCGCCATCATCCTTGATAGGAGGGCATGCAACCTGGAAGGATTGGGTGCTGTGCCCACCGAGGATCCAGTGGCGGAAGTGAAAAACTTCTTCGATAACACTCAAATATGAGACGGTAATCCAATGATTATGCAAATTGAAGTGGAGGACGCAGTGAAGGAACTTGTTCTCAAGGAGAAACACGATTACCGTATTTGCACGGCATGTCTCGGTCCTGCACTCGTTTCCACTGATGTCAAACCCGCAAAGGATACGGACATCAAGATCCCGGTCGGGGATTATTTCATCTATGTCTCCCGTGTTCAGGCACCTTACGTCGACAAGATCACCATGGATATGCTCTATGATGAGTTCGAGATCGACGCCTGTCCCGCATTCTACGCCTACACGGACAGGAAGAGGCAGGCCAAAAAGTGATCAGGAATCGAGGACCGCATTCGCCGCGCAGGTCTCTGCGAGGCCGATGATATCCGTCTCTTCGTAGTAAGTCCTGGCGGTCTTCATGTCGGATTCGGTCACGACCTTCTTGGGGAGGATGGTGCATCCGACCGCCGGCAGGTTGGAGAGCTCGAATGTCCCTATCTTCTCGGCTATGTCGATGATCTCGAGTTTGTCATAACCGATGAGGGGCCTGAGGATGGGGAACCTGACGTCCTGATTCTCCGCCCTGAGGTTGAGAAGGGTCTGCGATGCCACCTGTCCCAGAGAGTCGCCCATGACGATCGCCCCCGCACCGAGCTTGGCGCATAGATTCTTGGCGGTAAGCATCATCGCGTGTTTGCACATCACGCACTGGTAGATCTTGTCGATCTTCTCGGAGATCTTCCCCTGGGAGATCCCGTGGGGTGCGAAGTAGAGGGGCATCTCCTGCCCGGTCTCCTTCCTGAGCTGAGCTGCCAATCTCCTTGCACGTTCTATCGGACCGTCGTCCGCATAGGGGCGGTTGTCCATGTGTAAAAGGATGACCTCGGCACCGGCCTTGGCCATTATGTACGCTGCCACCGGCGAATCGATCCCGCCGGACATGAGGCAGACTACCTTCATGTCTCGATCCTTCCGTAGTTGGCGGAGGGCGGGAGTTCTTCGGAACCTCCGCAACCGTCCTCGTCCATCATGGAGTAGAGGGCCTTGACGAAATCCTTCAGGGTCTCGACCTCGGAACGTAGGGAGACGACTTCCCTGCGGAGGGATTCCAGTTCTGCGGTCTCTGCCCCTTTCAGATTTTCACGTCCCCGTAATCGTCGGCCAGTTTCCTGGGCTGGGAGCGTCTGCATTTGGGGCAGAAGAGGTTCTTCTTCCCCTTGGGGACGAGCTCGGTCTTGCAGTTCCCGCACTGTGCGCGGATGACTCCGCAGTGGGGATCCTTGGTGGTGATCTGGAGTGAGGGGGTGACGCTGATTACGCGTCCGCGGACAAGGTCTCCCTTCCTGAACTCGTCTGCGACGTTGTCGGTGTAGTCGGGGGAGATCTTGGAAACGTGGATGGTGGCGACGGTGCTGCTGGAGATGGCCCTCTGGGTCTTGTCGCTGGCGATGGCCGTGGCGGTGGCCATGGTCTTCCTGCAGTCGTCGATGGTGAGGTAGACGAGGTCATCCACCTGGAGTATGTTAGGGGGGTTGTAGGAGACGACCTTCGCGATGCATTCGTTGTCGTCGAGGATGAGGGTTCCGCATTGTGATGCGTAAATCTTGCCGTCCCTGACGTAGGTTCCGTCGGAGGCGACGTATTCTTCTTCAACGGCGATCTCGTCGCCGGGCAGGACTAGTTTGTCAGTCATTGTATCTCTCTGGAATGTCATTGGATAAGGACCGCGGCAATCTCCACGGTTTGTTTGGTTTTCGTATGGAACGAGAAAGTATGAGGAATCACGTACTTATAAATTTTATAAGACGCGAGCGCGCGCCCGTGTGTCTCTGCGTACTCCCTGATGAAATCCAGCGTATTGGCCATATGGATGGAGTATATCCTTTCCGCGGAATCCATCGCTTTCTCCAGGAAAGGTCTGTCCGCACCTTTCCTCTGGCTCCCGAAGGGTGGGTTCATGATCACCGTGTCCGCACCTTCGTTCACGTCTTCGATGCGCGATTCCTTGAAGTCGATGTCCAGGCCGAAACCGGAGGCATTCTCCCTGGCGATCTCAAGGGCGCTCTCGGAGATGTCATAGCCTACCACCATGCCGGCACCCAACAGGGCTGCGCCTATGGAGAAGATACCTGTCCCGCATCCGAGGTCCATGACCTTCATGCCCTGGATGTCCCCTGCAGAGTAGGCGGAGAACAGTATGTCCGCGGCGATGGTGGCCGGGGTCGGATACTGTTCCAGCGCGGGATCCGGGTCGGTGAACGGCCTCACCCTCTCGAGTGCGATCTCGAGGTCTTTCTTCTTCATGGAACGGTACATGGGCTGCGGAGTTATAACTCGATTGATACTTTGGCGGTGAACTTTATCTATCTCGGTGCGATAAGAAATATCACTACCAAGAATTAGCTTGTTTGGAGGCTTTAAACTGGTCAAGATAAAGAGAGCAATAATCAGTGTTTCCGACAAAAACGGGGTAGTGGATTTCGCCAAGGAACTCGCATCCATGGGCGTGGAGATCATCTCCACCGGCGGAACTTACAAACTCCTGAAGCAGAACGGTGTGGCGGTCACCGAGGTGGCCGAGGTCACCGGTTTCCCCGAGATGCTTGACGGCCGTGTCAAGACTCTTCACCCCAAGGTGCACGCGGGAATCCTCGCAAGGAGGGATGTCCCAGAGCATATGTAGGCGATCAAGGACATGGGCATCGAACCCATCGACATGGTCGTCGTCAACCTGTACCCGTTCAAACAGACCGTCCTCAAGGAGGGTTCCACCCTCGAGGAGATCGTCGAGAACATCGACATCGGCGGACCCAGCATGATCCGTGCCGCCGCCAAGAACTACAAGTCCGTCGCCGTCCTGGTCGAACCCGGCCAGTATGCCCCCGTGCTCGAGTCCATGAAGGCCAACGGCGGAGAGGTGGAGGACAAGCTCCTCGCCAAGCTCATGGCACAGGCTTTCACCGCCACCGCCAACTACGACGCGATGATCGCCCAGCAGATGAACGAGCGCTTCGAGGATGTCATGTTCCCCGCATCCTGGCCCCAGCCCGTGGAGAAAGTCTGCGACCTCAGGTACGGAGAGAACCCCAACCAGAAAGCAGCCTTCTACGAGATGCCATTCACCAAAGGGGTCACTGTCTCCAAAGCGGAGATCCTTCATGGAAAGGAACTCTCCTACAATAACATCCTGGATCTCGACAAGGCCCTGGATATCGTCATGGACTTCGAGAGGCCCACCGTGACCATCATGAAGCACACCAACCCCTGCGGACTCGCTAGCGAGGACACCATCGCCAAGGCATTCAGGACCGCTTACGACGTCGACCCCCTGTCCGCTTTCGGCTGTGTCATTGCCCTCAACCGTCCCTGCGACGTCGAGACCGCCAAGATGATCCACGAGTACTTCGTGGAGGCCGTCATCTGCCCCGACTTCGAGAAGGAGGCACTGGAGATCCTCGAGACCAAGAAGAACATCCGTCTCCTCAGGACCAACCAGCCCATCGGCCCCGCCTACAGGGTACGCGAGACCAAGACCAAGAAGGTGCAGGGAGGACTCCTCGTTCAGAGCGACGAGCCTGATGTCATCGACCCCAACAACCTCAAGGTAGTCACCAAGCGCGCACCGACCGAGGAAGAGATCCACTCCCTCCTGTTCGCATGGAAGCTCGCGAAACACGTCACCTCCAACGCTGTTGTCTACGTCCGCGGAGAGCACGCCGTGGGAATCGGTGCCGGTCAGATGAGCCGTGTCGATTCCGCGAAGATTGCATCCTTCAAGGCCAACGAGCCCACCAAGGGATGCGTAATGGCCTCCGATGCGTTCTTCCCCTTCAGGGACGCTGTGGATGCAGCCGCCGAGGCGGGAATCACCGCCATCATCCAGCCCGGAGGAAGCATCAGGGACCAGGAGTCCATCGATGCTGCCAACGAGCACAACATCGCGATGATATACACTGGCTGCCGTGTCTTCAGGCACGGATGAAACATTAAAGAAACAAAGCCGGAGGGGATCCCCTCCGGTGAAATTCACATCAGTTTTTTCCATCAGAGTTGGTGATCATATCCTCTCTGATGATCGAGTCGGGGTCGATGGATTTGCCTTCGGCCTTCCTCTTCATGTGACCCCCGGGGCCTCCGCGGTCATCCCTGGCCTTGTCGACACACTCCTTCTTGTCGCAGAGGAAGCATGCGAAGAGGACCTGGGTGCAGGGGGCACCGCAGTACTCACAGGTGTACTGGCTGAAATCTAATGCCATGGGTGATGAATGGGTGACTTAGTAAAAATAGGGTTCGTCAGTCTGATCCCGGGCCGGTCTCATAGTCCATGGAGAAGTGGGTGGACTTGGGAGAATGGGTGAGTGCCCCAAGAGAGACGATGTCCGCACAGCCCGCATAGTCGATGGCTGTCTCGGGGGTGATGTTCCCTGAGGCTTCGACCAGGATTTCCGGGTCGATGGCCTTGATGGCATCTCTGAGTTTCTTGGTGTCCTCGGGTGAGAAGTGATCGGCCATGACGATGTCCGCACCGCATTTCGCTGCTTTGATCCCCTCGTCGAAATCGAGTACCTCTATCTCGACTTTCAGGCCCTCTGGCACATTCTTCATGAGCTTGGCGATCTCGTCAATCCCGCCGGTTGCCGCGATGTGGTTGTCCTTGACCATGGCCATGTCATAGAGGCCGAAACGGTGGGTCCATCCGCCGCCGAGGGCGACGGCCTTCTTCTCGAAGTACCTGAAACCGGGAGTGGTCTTGCGGGTGGCTGCAACCCTTAGGTCAGGGTCCTTCTTGCGGACCTCGGTCACGATGGAATGGGTGAGGTTCGCGATACCGCTCATCCTCATGAGGAAGTTCAGGGCGGTCCTCTCGCAGGTCATGAGGGATTTGATGGAACCCGATGCCTCGAGGATGACAGTCCCCGCTTTCACGAAATCCCCGTCGGAGACGAAGGCCTCGGTCTTGACGTTACCTATGGCAAAAATGGTGATGGCCTCATCGAGTCCTGCGACCACTGAGTCGGATTCGCAGGTGATGATGGCTTTGCCGTTCCCTTCAGGGAGGAAGATGTCCGCGGTCACATCGCCGCTGCCGACATCCTCCTCGAGGAACGGACGCAGGTCCGGGGTCTTCATATGTCTAACTCGAAGGGTTCGTTGGGTTTGGGAAGGATCACGTTGTAATCCTCGAGATCGGGCAGGAAGAGCTCCCTGGTCTCGGAGTGCATGATGATGACGTTCTCAGGGTCGCAGGCCTTGACGAAGTCCACGATCTGGTCGTGTCCTGCGTGTGCGGAGAAGTCGAACTTCTGGACCTCGCATTCCACCTTGACGATCTCTCCGTCGAGGTTGATGCAGCCCTGCTCCATCAGCATCCTTCCGTTGGTCTCTTCCGCCTGGTAACCGACCAGGAGGATGGCGTTCTTGGGATCGTCCTTGAGGGTGCGCAGATAGGTGAGCACAGGTCCTCCGTCGAGCATACCGCCGGTGGTGACGATAATCTGTCCTGCCACTGCCTTCTTCCTCATGGAGCTGTTCCTGACCTCGTTGAAGGTCCTCTTTGCCGCCTTGAGGGACTTGGCGTTCCTGATGTACTCGGGGTAATCGAGGAATAGGTTGGTGACGCTCCTTCCCATTCCGTCGACCCACATCTCGTAACCCAGGTTCTTGAGCAGGAGCATGATCTCCTGGGTCCTTCCGACTGCGAAACAGGGGATGATGACCCTTCCTCCGCGGTCGATGACCTCATCGATCTTGGCGATGAACGCGTTGATGCTCTCCTCCTTCGGGGGGTGGTTCCTTCCGCCGTAGGTTCCCTCGATGAAGAGGTTTTTGCAGTCGCGGGGCCTGGCACCGAGCACCAGTTTCTGGTCTTCCGTGTGGATGTCACCGGAATAGATGGTGCTGCTGTCACCCTGGAACTCGAACATAGTGGCACCGGGCACATGTCCTGCGGAGCGCAGGGTGCAGCTGATGTTGCCCAGTTCGATGGTGTCGCCGAAGGTGAGGGGGACAACGTGTTTCATGGTCCTCTCGATGTCCTGCGGGGTGTAAGGCTGGGGGTATCCCTCCGATTTCGCGATCTTGAGGCTGTCGTACATCATCAGCTCGGCAATCTCGGCGGTGAGGGGGGTCGTGAAGAGCTCACAGTTCTGGGTTCCGCACACCGCGGGGATGAGTCCGCAGTGGTCGAGGTGGCTGTGGGTCAGGAATACGTGATCGATCTTCCCAGGGACCGGGAGGGGGTACTCCGGGGGTTTGGTGGGACTGATACCGTACTCAACGAGCATGGTTTTTCCATCGCCTTCCATCGTCATGGCCATACGTCCTACGATGTCGGCCCCTCCGAGGAAGTTAAATTTCATTTTCATGGGTTTTACTCCTTTTTGTCTGTGAATGCCCTGAGGGCAGTGAATGGAGACTTTGTCTCCGAGACTGTGAATCGCGTCGGTCGATACCGCGCGCTAATAATGGCGCTATTGGTTCGGCCTATATTATATTTTGTCGCGCGGAAGATTTTAACGGACTAAGGTGACCATCGTCCCGAACATCGCTATGTGTAAAGAGCCAGATATCGATTTTCTGTGAATTATCACGGTTTTTCCGATATACTTGGAATGACCCAGATACTGCCAAATCACGATTATTCCGTTTTCGACGTCGCATGTGCCAGAATCGATACGGATTCGTCGGGGTACGCTCAGTTTGGAGCAAATTATTATAACGTACTCGTCAATTCCCTATCATGAACGGTTTGGCTAAAGCTTCCGGCATACTTTCCATCATCGCCGGAGTAATCTTCATAGTCGCCGTGGCGCTGGGCCTCTCTGACGGCCTCAACATCACTGCCGACAACCTCGAGGCTTTCGAGGCAGTAAAGAACTTCAAATACCTCTCCCTGCTCGCAGGACTGATTGCTGTGTTTGCTGGATATGCAGCAGTCAGTTACGGTGCATCCAAGAAGGCCGTCTCTGACGGAGTCTACGGAGTTTTCCTCACCTTCCTTGGTGTCGTTATCGCACTGAGCTCCTTCAAAGCGGACATCAACACCCTGACCTGGACCCACATGGAGATCCTCATCGTCGCACTGGTCGTCGTTACCGCAGCCGCTTTCGCACTCGCTGCCGCATCTAAGAGACTCTACATCCTTGCTGATGTCGCTATCGTTCTGGCCTTTGTCGCAGTCGTCGTCTACGCACTCGACATGAAGATCCTTACCATACTTGTGGCGATGGTCGTTGTCATTGTCCTCGGAGCACTCATGTTCGTCTCTTCCAAGCCCAGGCCCGAGCCTGAGGCAGAAAAGGTCGAGGGCGAATCTGCAGCTGCCCCCGCAGCTGAAGAGGAGCGCGTCGTCGTTCCCGCAGCAGCCCCCGTCCCCGCCGCACCCCCTGTAGCCAAACCCGCAGAGGAAGGCGCAGACAAAGCCGGAGCCGAAGATAAGGCAGCAGCCCCC
>CAMNNR010000031.1 GCA_946545675.1 uncultured Thermoplasmata archaeon
GCGGATCCACCGGAGTGACCACCGAGAGCCTTGCTGCGATCACCATCGCGGTCAGGGAAGAGACCGGGCTCCCTACCATCTACTTCCCCTCGGATGTCCATGCAATCTCCGATGAAGTGGATGCCATGCTCTTCATGAGCATCGTCAACAGCAGCAACCCCAAATTCATCACCCACTACCATGCCAAAGCCGCACCCTACATCAAGATGCTGGGTATCCCCACCATCCCCATGGCGTACATCATCATCGAACCCGGAATGACCGTGGGCAGGGTCGCCGAAGCAAAGCTCATACCCCGCGACGACGTCGAGTCCGCCGCAGGTTTCGCCATCGCAGCGGAGCTCATGGGAATGAAACTCGTCTACCTCGAAGCAGGGAGCGGAGCGGACAAGCCCGTACCCCCCGAGATGATCGAGACCGTGAAGATGAACATCAACGTGCCCCTCATCGTGGGCGGAGGCATCAGGACCCCCGAGGCCGCTGCCGCCGCGAGGGAAGCGGGCGCAGACATAATCGTTACCGGGACCTTCGTCGAGCAGTGCTCCGACGATGCCCTGCTGAAAGCAGTAGTCAAAGCTGCGAAAGGAATATGAGGCGATAAAATGGGAAGATACGACGACTACGTGAACACCAACACACCGATTTCCCCCAGGGCTCCGATGTACCTCACCCCTGAGGAACAGGCCGCAGGTATCAATCCCAACCTCAAGGTCGCCGCACGCAGATACCTCTGCCCCAAATGCGGGAAGGAATTCAGTCTCTTCCAGTCAAGGGCCGTCGCATGCAAATACTGCCCGAAAGCAGGACAGAGATGCCCCAACGTAAGGTGCCCTTACTGCGATTCAGAATTCCCCATAGCAGGATTCGTAACGCCCAAGGACAAGGTCGATTCCACCATCATCAACGATTATACCGATGATGTCTTCAACCGCTGGGCAGACCGTTACAACCGCAGGTAAAACTCCAATCTGGCACTGCTCAAGATCACTCGATCGAGAGCGGTGCCACTTTCTTTTCCGCATCCGCTTTTCTGACCGCACCATTGCCGAGCAGCTCCTCGATTATCACTTCGAGAGTCAACCAGGCCTTGGCCTGCTCACGGAAGCAACCGGTAATCGAGGTACCGTTGCGTCCGAGGGAACCGTGAAGGTGCATGACGGGCTTGCCTGCCTCGTCAGGGAAAACAGTACCGACGCCCGCGAATTCCGTAGGAGCGTCGGTGGTGTAGATTATGGGTTCGATGGGAGTGGTCTCCTTCCCATCGACGAGATGGGGGCCGCAGACGAAGCTAGAACCTGTCTGGACCCCACCGAGAATGGTGATTTTGGCGTTGATCACGCCTTTGTCGGAACAGAAGGCCTCGATTGTCGTCTTGATCGATTCGCCCGTGCTGAGGGCAAGGATGAAAACCCTCCCCTTCTCCATCTCGACATACTTCAGGGGAATCACCTGTACTTGCTGTACCTGTCCATGAGCTTGGAGATCTTGTCGAACTCGTCCTTGGTGAGGTTACCGGCATCGATGAAGGTCTTGGCGTACTCCTTCGCATCCTTGGTGGAGATGCGGGAAGCTTTCGCGATGATGGTCGCCAAGAACGAAGATGCCATGGTAGGGTCCATGGAAGACTGCGAAAGGATCTCATTCATGTCATACTTGAAAGGTGCAAGTTTGTGGGTGTTAAGCATGGACTGCCTGGAAGAACTGGGTTTCTGGGTCTTCCCGGAACTATTGTTCTTTCTGTTCTGCCTGTTGGGTGACGGTCTGTTGCCGCCTGCGGCCCTCTGGGAGGATCCGCGGTAGGACATACTGTAGTTGGAGACGTCGGTCTTCTTGGGAAGACGTGCGGTCTTGACCTCGGGAACATCGTCGGAATCGCTGAGTCCGAGACCCTCTGATTCATCGATGTTCTTATCGTCATACGGTGCCTTCGGAGCAGCGGGACGATCTCCCTGGGGCCTGGGCGTGCCTGCCTGTCCCTGAGGACGGGGGCCCTTGTTGAAAGAACCCTGAGGACGGGGAGTTCCGGCCTGTCCCTGAGGACGGGGGCCCTTGTTGAAAGAACCCTGGGGCTTGGAACCGCCTGCCTGTCCCGGAGGACGGGAACCCTTGTTGAAAGAACCCTGAGGACGGGGACCGTTGGAATCTGAATGTGTAGCCGGACGGGAACCGCGGCTGGACGACTGCGCACCGCTCCTGCTACCGTTTGACTTCTGTTCGGAAGCCGGTTTTGCAGGCCTGCGCGGTTTATCTGTTTCTTCGACCAAAAGAACTACTCCGAAATGTGCAAAACAGAACACACATAAAAAGAGTATGGCTGATTTACGCGCTCGTGCACGCGTATTAAGGTAAAACGCCTACCGTCACATTATGTATAAGAAACCCGTTGACCATATCAATCATGGCAGAAGTCGTAGGCAATTATGACAGGAACAAACCCACTTATCTGTTCCTTCTTACCCTCTCGTTGATTTTCATTATCGCGGCATTGTACACCAAAGCCTACATCAACCTGTATCTCGCAGTGCCTACTCTCATCCTTACCCTATTCGGCCTCCAGAGAAAGTACAGACTGAACCTGCCGCCGCTCTTCCTGATATTCCTGAGCATCTCAATGATCCTCCTCCAACTCACCAAGTTCTACGAAGGGGAACACTATTTCCTGTGGCTGAGCGCGAGTCTAATCGTGGGGGTGTTCAACGGACTGCTGGGACTAATGATCGTCATGGCCATGCTGAGGACCTCCCCGGGATTCGATGTGGAGAGGCCGTTCTTCGTAGCGTTCACCGCGTTCTGCATCGGTAATACCCTCTCCCTCGCACTGAACCTAGCCGACATCTATACCCTGTCCGATACAGACGGGCACTCGTTCGTGATGGAATTCCTGACTGCACAGGGCTCCGCCTCCTTGGGGGAGCTGTTAGTATGCGCACTGTTCTACCTCAACCGCCACAACAACCTGTTCAAACACACACTCGACCGTTTCCTTAAGGATAATGCTGATACCCTCAAATCGGAGATGAAGGCGAAAGCAGACATCCTGAAGGAGATCCAGGAAGGAGAGAGTTCCAAGCTGGAGTTCAAGACAACACTCAGGACCAACGTGAAGACCGGGGAGAAGGACCCGAGGATGGAAAGGGCAGTGCTGAAGACGATAGTCGCATTCCTCAATTCCAAAGGAGGGACACTGTTGATTGGCGTGGCTGACGACGGTACCATCCCCGGTGTCGATATCGAATCCTTCGAGAACAGCCGCGACAAATTCGGACTCCACCTCAACAATCTCCTCACACAGCAGATTGGCGGTGAGTTCCTCCCGTACATTAACTACAACCTTTTCGATTTCGACGGCAAATACGTGATGAAGGTCACCGTGCAGCGCAGCGACCGCCCCGTGTTCCTGAAGGACGGAAAAGAACAGATATTCTACGTACGTTCCGGACCAGCCACCATCGATCTTCATGGTCTCGACCTGCTGAACTACGCCAGTCGCAACTACGGCAACACACTCAAAAAACTCGTGTGACTCAAATGTGCCAGATAGGTAAAATTCCAGAGGATTTACAAAAGTTCTTCAAAGAGAATCCGCACGTTGCCATAGCCTTCTCCGGAGGTGTGGATTCCACGTATCTGCTCTATGCGGCGATAAAATCCGGAGCGGAAACTGTCGCCTACACCATCAGGACTGCATTCCAAACTTCTGAAGAGTGCCAGACGGCCGAAAATATCGCAAAAATGCTGGGAGCAAAACAGGTATTCATCGATATAGATATACTTGAGAACCGGGAAATCACAGGAAACCCCCCGGACCGTTGCTATCTCTGCAAAAAGACTCTGTTCACTGCAATCAAGATGAGATCCGTTGCAGACGGTTTTGATGTGCTACTAGACGGGACGAATGCATCAGATGATGCTTCAGACCGCCCAGGAATGCGTGCTCTGGAGGAATTCGGTGTGCTTTCGCCCCTCAGAATGTCTGGAATTACCAAAAAACAAGTCAGAATCCTCTCGAAAAGTGCTAAATTACCGAACTGGCACATGCCATCGAATTCATGTTTGGCGACTAGGATACCGTATTTCAATGTAATTACAAAAGAATTACTCGATACAATTAAAACCTGTGAAGAAGACATATCAAAAATGGGATTTACTGATTTTAGAGTACGTTCGGACGGAAAAACTGCTACATTGGAAACAATAAACGAAGACCGCCAATTATTAGAGAATAATAAGGTCGCCATCGAGACTCTACTCTTAAAATACCACTCGACGGTATCCTATGCAGAAAGGATGCCCCACCAATGAACACCCTAGAACTCCTCAGAATGGTCAAAGAAGGGAAGATCACTCCCGAAGAAGCAGAACTGCAGCTCCGCGTACAGCCGTTCGTGGACCTCGGCTATGCGAAAGCTGACACACAGAGGCTGATCAGACAGGGTGCTACCGAGGTGATCTACGGGGCGGGAAAAACACCTGAACAGACCTCGGGAATCGTGAAGACCCTTCGCGAAAGGGGAGCAGGTTGTGTCCTGATTACCCGCTGCACCCCCGAAATAACTCAGAAACTGAAGGAAGAGTTCGACGATTTTACCCACTACACCGAAGCCCGGATCTGCACGGTGGGAACCCCCGAAACCCCATCCCCCAACAGTTTCGTATGTGTGGTTACCGCAGGCACCAGTGACATATCGGTCGCCGAAGAGGCGGCGGTCACGGCGGAGACCCTTGGCAGCAGAGTCGAAAGGGTCTATGACGTGGGGGTCGCCGGACTCCACCGCCTGCTATCCAACATGGAGACGATTGCCAAGGCCAGAGCCGTTGTGGTGGTCGCCGGTATGGAAGGCGCCTTGCCCAGTGTGGTGGGCGGTTTAGTCAATGTGCCAGTAATAGCAGTTCCTACCTCTGTGGGATACGGGGCTTCGTTCGGCGGAGTGACCGCACTGCTATCCATGATGGACTCTTGCGCATCGGATGTCAGCGTCGTGAACATCGACAACGGGTTCGGTGCGGGATACATAGCGAATATGATCGACAAAAGGAGCGCGCCTCTTTGAAAGTACTCTATCTCGAATGCAACGCAGGGATCTCCGGAGACATGGTCATCGGAGCCCTCTCAGACCTGCTGGACAACCCAGACAACTTCACCCGCATGATGAACGATGCAGGGATACCTAGCGTCAAGACCACCCTGGAGAACTCAGACGTGTTCGGTATTGCCGGGATCAGAGCCCATATAAGCGTAGACGGAGTCGAGGAAGGTCATGAACACCATCATCACGAACATAACACTCTGGCACATGTCACTGATATCATCAAGGGATTGAACATCTCCGATAAGGTGAAGGAGGATGCGATCGCCATCTACCAGACCATTGCTGAGGCAGAAGCGGAAGCCCACGGCAAGCCCGTGGACCTCATCCATTTCCATGAGGTCGGTGCGCTCGATGCCGTCGCGGACATTGTCGGTGCCTGCATGCTCTTCGAGGTGCTAGCGCCAGAGAAGATCGTCGCTTCGCCGGTCCGCACCGGTTTCGGACAGGTCCGCTGCGCTCATGGCCTCCTGCCCGTACCTGCACCCGCCACCGCCTCGATACTCAAAGGAATACCCGTGTATGCCGGTGATGAAGAGGGGGAATTCTGTACTCCCACTGGCGCAGCCATCCTGAAGCACTTCGCCGACGAATACAGCGGCATGCCAACACTTGCTTTCGATAAGGTAGGGATCGGACTCGGGTCCAAACAGTTCAGGACCGCCAATATGCTGAGGGCTTTCCTAGGTAACGCTGACACCAATCTCCCCACGATCGACGAGATCACCTGCGATATCGATGACATGACCCCAGAGGATATCGGCGGAGTCATCGAACTGCTCCTAAGCAACGGTGCCCTAGACGCATTCATAAGACCCTGCACGATGAAGAAGGGCAGGCCCGGTTTCGAACTCACCTGTCTGTCGAAGAAAGCCGATACAGAGGACCTTGCCATGACCATCCTGGCACATACTTCCACGATAGGTCTGAGGATCCATGAGGCGAAGAGGTACGCCATGTCCTCCCGCTTCGAGACCTATCACACCGATTTCGGCGACGTCAGAATCAAGATCTCCGAGGGTTTCGGACTCAGGAAATGGAAACCCGAATACAACGACCTTGTGAAGGCAGCCGACGGCAACGGTGTCACCCTGAAGGAAATCAGGGACAGCATAAGGTATGACCCAGATGAGGAAGAAGACTAATGGTGCGGGGAAAGGGATTCGAACCCTTGAACCTCTACGGACGGGATCTTAAGTCCCGCGCCTTTGGCCAGCTCGACTACCCCCGCAGTGACACGTGCATCGATTATAGGTAATTAAGATTCTCGCTGTTTTCCCTGTTTTCCGATGACAGAACAGGATATGGCATAGAGGCAGTATTTATCACTGTTATCCAATGCCCCTACCGTGTCAAACAAGATCTCCGACGAGGCAGACATATCCGCTGCGGTGCGCAGGGTGATGCAGAGGAAACCCCGTATCGAGACTCAGAGGGAGCTAGCGGAACTGGTCCTCGCGGAAATGAGGAAGACCGACCCCAAAGCCCGTGCGAGTGCGGTACGCATCAGGCGTATCGCGGTGACTTCCGGGGCTGTCCGCCTGGAGATCGACTACAGGGAAAGCACCAGGGATGCCCTCCCCGACATATGCCCTGTCTGCGGCAGCGGCATGTCATCCGTCATGAACAACACCCTGGATGGCGAACGCACGGAGATAAAACGCAATTGCACGGTCTGCCCCTACAGCGTGGGCAAGGTCCTGATGATGCCCGGCAAGTACGCTTTCATCAGATCGTCTGGCGAGGTTACCGCCGAGGAGGCCCGTATCCGGAAGCTGAAGAAGGCGGCATCCCTCCTCAGGTCCGCGTCGAAACTCATCGATGAGGCCATCGAGGGCACCAACTTCCCCGAGAGGGGCGAGTACTCCAGGGAGATGATCGACGAGATCCTCACCTCGAAGGATATGACCGGTAGCATCCCCAACCTCATCGCTGACGTCCGCGGCGAAGGCCACAGGGATCCTCTGTGGACCGAATCACTCTCCACACCCAAGTACCCCAACCGCAAAGGTATATGACGGAAGCGGAGATACCCAATCAATTCCATTCTACAAGGAGACGAACCAATGAAGAGCTGGGAGTTCACCAAAATCGAGAACAGCAAGATCAAGATCGACGATTGGCTTTCCGACGCCATGGGCCTGGTCGAGGGGGGCTGCGTCTACAGCACCCTCTTCAAATACCCCGAAGCCGGACCCAAGAGATACGAGCTCATACTCTCGATGTACCCGCAGGAGAACTTCCGTACCCTGGCGCAGGTGACCGTGTTCGCCGAGGACATCCCCGGTTCCACCGTCCAGTCCGCCAAGTTCCTGACCGACCAGAAGATCAGGATCCTCAACTCCGTCTCCCTCACAGGAATCTCCGACACCACGATCATCTGGAACATCATGGCAGACCTCAACTTCGCGGGCGAGGGCGAGCTCATCAAGGAGAGGTTCGCAGAGCTCAAGGAGGCCGGCGACCCCTCCGTGGACAAGATCAACCACATCAGTATCAAACCCGCCAACATCGGCAGGATGTTCCGCGAGAAGAGCGACCTCGGGAACCTCAAGACCGAACTGAGGAAGGGTGCTCCCGTGACCATCAAAGACGGTACGTTCGACCTTTCCACCGAGTATGGCGACATCCTCAACGATGTCGAAGGACAAGAGGTCATGATCACCCTGGACCCCGGTTCCTGGCTGGTCTCCATCGTCTTCTTCAAGCCCAACACCGACCTCGTGAAGATCAACATGAACGTCCCCGACTGCATGGGGTCCATCGATTCCGCACTCTCCATGCTGGCGGAAGTGGGCATCAACCTTATCTCCGTCTTCACCAAGGTGATGATCTCCTACCAGACCATGGACATCGAGGTCGTGGCAGACCTCAAGGACAGCAGGATCACCATCGACGAGCTCAAGGCCAAACTCCCGGAGCACCTCTCCAAGCAGAACGGTGTCTTCGAGCTCAAGGGCATTGTCAGCCTATGAGGATCGGGCGCTTCGTGAAATCATCCCTTTCCGCGTGGAAAGGGAAGAACGTCTGCGTGATAGAGGTCAGAGGCAGCCATACCAGAAGCCCTGCCGCGGCGGACCCCGTACTTTTCGAATACGAAGGTCCCTGCATCGATGAGGAAGAGGTATTCGATTTCATCTCGCAGCATACCGATGTCCTCGAAGGCATCGTCATAGCCGGAGGGGAACCATTCATGCAGTCCGACCTCTACCCTTTCCTGAAGAAACTCAAGGTGGTGAAGCTCCCGGTCATGATACGTACCGAAGGCATGTGCCCCGATTCATTGGACGACCTCGCGGGCGCTTGCATGTTCGCCAAGGCCGGGATCACGATACCGTACGGGGATATGTGCCAGGAGGATGAGGGAAAGCTCTTGCGCAGTCTGAAGATCCTGGCGGATTCCGATATCGAATACGAGGCCATGTTCTACGCTGCACCGGGTTTCGACGGTACCGAACGTCTAAAATCGGTGGCCAAGACCATAGGCCCCAAAGGAACCCTGCTGATAATCTCAGTAGACCCGGAGAAGACTCCGGACCCCCAACTGAACGGCAGGAAACCCCTGAAGAAGAAGGATGCCCTCGGACTGCACGAGCTTGCCAGGAAATATGTTAAGAAGGTTGAGGTAAGGGGTTTCTGAACGTCCTCACTTGAGGAAGTTCTTCATCTCGGCCTTGAGTGCGGGCTTCAGACCGGCGCTGCTCTTGTTGACGAACACCTGGAGATCCTCGCCGACAGCTTCCTTGATCCTGTTGATGGTACTCTGCTCGCGGCTCATTATCCCCACCGCCAGACCCTTGTCGGTCTGGTCCAGCTCATCGATGATACTGTCGATGTCTGGCACAGTCGAGATGACAAGCATGGGGAGGGCCTGGTCCACATAGAGCGTATCGTCCTCGGGAGGGATGCTGGCGAAGATCGCGGGGGAGAAGTACCTGCCGTTCGCGGTGAACTCCTTCCTAATCCTCTTCCCGCCGTGGAGCAGATAGGCGGCCTCGTCGCTGAGGACCTTCTCGAATCTCTTCTCCGCCTCGTCGGAGATTATCGGCCCGCAGAACGTATCGGGTTCCCAGGGGTCGTTGACGTTGAGGTCCTTGACCCTCTCGATGAGGGCACGGGTGAACTCCCTCTCGTCCTCCGCGAGGATGATGACCTTGGAAGTGGAGTATAGGCGCTGTCCGCAGTACCGGAAGGCGGATTCAATCACATCGGATGCGGCCTTCTTGATATCCGAGGGGTGTGCGATCACGATAGGATTCATCCCCTTAATCTCATTGATGAACTCCAGTCCCTCGTCGACCATGAGGAACATCAGGTCGTCCATCCCCTTTCCGCAGCCGGAGGCCACTATGCCTGCGACATTGAGGTCGTCGGAGAGTTCGGTGACATAACGGTCAAGACGGTCGGAGACGATGTTTATGACCCCGTCGGGTATGCCTGCCTTCTGGAACAACTCATACACCGCGAAGACGGGCTGGGGACAGTTACCGCTGGGCATGATGACCACGGTGCTCCCGGCGGCCAGGGCCGCTGCCGCATATCCCATGGGTGCGGCAAGGGGCGAACTGGTCAGTGCGATGATCCCCCAGACTCCCTTGGGCTTGCCCTTGATGGTGGCGGCATCCTCCGCCGCCTTCTTGAGGATGGTTACGAAATTATCTACCTCTGCCAGTGCCTCGGCGCGGGTCATCCCGGTGGAAAGGACGATCTCCGCTGCCAGAGGATACCTGCGGGTACCCATTGCATTGACGACGAAATTCAGTATCCTGGCTCTTTCTTCCATGGAGGTCTTCGACCAGGATTCGAATGCCTTTGCGGCAGCTTCCGCGGCCATGGTGGCGGTGCCTTTCTCGGGCTCCTGCAGAGTACCGAATATGATGGTCTCGTCGATGGGACTCACCAGAGGCAGGTCCACACCGGATGCCACATTCATGCCGCCGACGATGGCGGAGAGATCGTGTTTGGAACGGTCCAGCACCTGGCTTAGGGCGTTCTCGAATAACTTGTCATCTACTTGGGGGTCCCCGGACATGGTTGGGATATCGCACTGTATATCATAAGGTTACCGCGCAGGTTCAGTGACATTATTATAGGGAGAGTTCATTAGACGCCATACGGACTCATGGTCTAGGGGTTATGACGTCGCCTTCACACGGCGGAGGTCGCCGGTTCAAATCCGGCTGGGTCCACCATTCTTGAACCTACCTTTTTGGAGAAAAGAAGGATTGCCGCCCACTGCTAATTGAATGGAGAAATGACAGGGCTCCTCGTTGAGGGCTATCCAAAAGATACAATTGTCTTGCTAGGTAGGAAGTAAGGTAGGAAGTAAGGTAGGAAGTAGAGTGCTTATCTTTGTTCCTTGAATCTCCAATATCAGGCTGTTTTGAATTTGCACGATTGGTATACTTTTGCATTACGGCTGGGTCCACCATACTTTCTACACCCATTCCCTGAACGAATCGTACTCGAAT
>CAMNNR010000032.1 GCA_946545675.1 uncultured Thermoplasmata archaeon
CCAACAGCCTCTACAAGTCGGGGAAGATATTCTGGGAGACGCCGCTGAAGAATGTCTACCGCCACACGCCCCTTTCAGTACAGGACCTGGCGCATTACGTGCAGGAGGAATTCTCCTATGGCCTCTACCCCAGGAGGACCAAGGTCGACAAGATCCCGGAGGTCTTTGCCAGGTACCTTCGGGGCATGCAGAAGGAATGATCCTCTCGGATGTAGACACGGATTACATAAACCCTGCGGGGGCAGTATGTTCCCGCTTGGATCTTTGAGATATTCATTTGGTGCGTTGGGGAAAGGAGAATCCCCGCGCAGTTGAATTTTTAAAAGATGAGTGCAACCGTCGGGATTCGAACCCGAGTAGCAAGCTTGGAAGGCTTGAATCCTAACCAGCTAGATTACGGTTGCAACAAGCGGATGTATCGGTCTGGCCTATATAATTGTTACTGGCACGACCTATCAAGATAAGATATCGACACTTATGTATAATGTACGATAATCTTATCCAATATTGGGTAAATCAGGCGCGTTTTCCGCACAACATTCAGTTAACACATATAGGTAGGTAATATAGACAGTAAGGGTGATTTGACCTACTTAACGATGGTTTATATTTAAAAAAACACCGAATCGATTGTTCAGCGTAGAACCAACGATAATTTAGAAGAGCCTAAATAAAGTTGGATGAGTCATCCTATGGCTATATATACACGTTGGGCTTAACCGTGGGTGATATAGGTAATGTGAAACAAGCCCTTTTCTGCACAAAAGGGCAAATGGAGTAAATCGCATGCATATTATGGAAGGATACCTCGACCCCCTTTGGTGCGTCGTATGGTTCATTGTAATGGCTCCCTTCTTTATCTTCGGAGTGATCAAACTCCGTCAGATCCTAAGGGACCACCCCGACCAGAAGATGATGGTCGCCCTCTCCGGCGCTTTCATCTTCCTGATCTCCTCGCTCAAGCTGCCTTCCGTTACCGGTTCTTGTTCACACCCCACCGGTACCGGAGTCGCCGTCGTCTTCTACGGTGTCGGTGTCTGCGCAGTGCTTTCGACCATCGTTCTCATTTTCCAGGCCCTCCTGATCGCACACGGAGGATTCACCACCCTCGGAGCCAACTGTGTCTCCATGGGTATCATCGGTCCCCTTGTGGGTCTCGTGTTCTGGAAGTTCCTGAGGAAGCTCAACGCCGGCGCCTTCATCTCCATGTTCGTCGCCGCGTTCTTCGCCGACCTCATCACCTACGTCGTCACCGCTCTTCAGATGGCTCTCAACGTCATGACCTCTGTCAACGCGGACTTCATGGCCGCCTTCTCCAACTTCTTCAGCGTCTACGCGGTCACCCAGATCCCTCTGGCAGTCGTAGAGGGTCTCATCTTCGCGATGTTCGCCCAGTACCTTGTCACCGCCAGGCCCGACATGTTCGAGATCGCTGACAGGAACAGCATCAACCCCTTCGCAAGGAGTGAGTGATCATGGCTCTCAGCAAGAACCAGATCATATACATCGCAGGCTTCGGAGCCATCGCCGTCCTCGTCATCGGTACCCTCGCATTCGTCCCCGGCGAATTCGGCGGATCCGACGGATCCGGCGGAGACGCTGCCGAGAACGACTACGGTTACACCCCTTGGACCGGAGACCTCTTCTCCATCATCACCGGAGACCCCGACTACGAGCTCCCCGGCGAGATCGAGTCCATGCTCTTCGCTGTGCAGGCTGCCATCGGAGCCATAATCATCGGCTTCTTCATCGGTATGACCTACGCCAAGAAGAAGGATGAATAAACCTGATAATCGCCGAGGGGAAGACCGGTGTCAGAACAGATTCAGATGGATGAACTGGCATACAGTTCCCGGATGTTGAACTGGTCTCCCCTCGGCAAACTATTTTTCGTTTTAGTTTTGCTCATTATAGGGCTGTTGTGCGACAGTATCGTGGTCCCCCTGATCACGTTCACGATCGGATTGGCCCTGATGGCGTACTCCACCAATTTTAGAGTACCCCTCATTCTTGCATTGGCCATCGCCGAGGCGATAGTCATCATGGTCCTCGGGAGCGGGATGATCTCCATCATGGGGGACCCCAACGTTCCTGCTCTCTTCGAAGGGAAGTTCCTTTGGATCACCATCCACATGACCGATGCCAGTTTCCAGAAGGCGTGGGTCATTTTCTTCAGGGCGATAGCGGGAGTAACCCTCATGCTCTCCTTCGCCACGTCCACACCCATACCGCATCTGGCACATGCCCTCAGGAGCATAAAATGCCCGGTGGAGATATGCGAGCTTATCGTGCTCATCTACCGTTATTCGTTCCTCCTGCTGGAGAGATTCTTAGTGATGATCGATGCCGCCCAGTGCCGTCTCGGTTACAACGGCACCGTCAACGCCATCAGGACCTACGGCGGGGCGATGGCAGGCACGTTCATATTCTCCATGGAACTGGCCGAGAAGTCGGAGGCCTCGCTGGCCTGCCGCAACTACCAGGGATATTTCCCCATATTCCACACCCCCAGTCCCTTCAGTTGGAAATGGTTGGCCGCAGGTCTGGGTCTTTGCATCGTACTGTATCTGATCAACATCTACACTATGGGGTGGATAGACATGGTCTCGGTGTTCGCACCGTTGCTGGGGTGGTGAGATGTCCAGAATATTCGAGATGAGGGACGTCACCTTCGCCCACCACGGCGGCCCCGTGAAGGTCATGGACAACTTCAGCATCGCCGTGGAGGAAGGTTCCCGCACCGCGATCCTCGGCGCCAACGGTGCCGGCAAGACCACCATGTTCTATACCCTCACGGGAGTATACAGGCCCCAGGAGGGGGAGGTCCTCTTCAGGGGAGAGCCCATCGAATACACCAAGGAGGGGCTGACCAAGGTACGTTCCGAAGTGGCCGTGGTCCTCCAGAACCCGGACGAGCAGATGTTCTGCTCGCTGGTGGAGGAGGATGTCGCCTTCGGGCCCCTGAACCTCGGCGTGGACCGCGACGAGGTGGAGCAGAGGGTAGACAAGGCCCTCCGCGACGTCAGGATGTCCGATTTCAAGAAACGCCCCCTACAGCAGCTGTCCGGAGGACAGAGGAAGAGGGTAGCCATAGCCGGCGCACTCGCCGTGCATCCTGAGGTCATGATCATGGACGAGCCTACCGCGGGTCTCGACCCCCAGGCATCCATGGAGGTCATCGAGCTGGCGGAGAAACTGCATCTCCAGGGCATCACTGTGCTGATCTCCACCCACGACGTGGACCTCGCCTACGGATGGGCCGATGCCGTCAACGTCCTGCGGAAGGGTAAGATGGTGTTCAGCGGGACCTCCGAGGAGTTCTACTCCGATGCGGAGAACGTGCATCTCTGCGGATTGCTCTCTCCGGCGACTTTCAACATGAACCGGGAGGTCTCCGATATCAACGGCATCTCCCCCTCGCCCTATCCCCGCAACGTGAGTTCCTTCCTGGCCAAGTTCGGAGGAGGACAGAAGGCAGGGCGCGTGTTCTGCGTTTCCTGTAACGAAGGGGATATAGGCGACAGATACGAGCAGGCCGTCAGGGAAGCGGGGGAGGATGCGAAGATCGGCATCTACGGTACCGACACCAGGTATGCCCTCACCGGGAAGCGTGTGGACTATTACTTCGACGGTATCGATTCCTGCTTCAGCGAGGCCGTCCTCGGCAGGGACTCCATCTTGTTCTACGATTCGGTCTACGAACCGCTCCTCAAGGAACAGGCGGATACGCTCAAGGGCTTCGGATCCGATGTGGGGAGGGAGGTCATACAATGACCCAGACATTGCTGGAAGCGGAGAACATCTGCTTCTCGTACGAGAAGAAGGACGGCAACGTCCTCGACAACGTGTCCCTGAGGATCGGGAAGAACGTCAAGACCGCACTGCTGGGAGCCAACGGTGCCGGTAAATCCACACTGTTCAGCATCCTCAACGCCCTGAACAGACCGGGGGAGGGCCGCGTGCTCTATAACGGGGAACCCATCTCCTACAGGAAGAAGGACATCCTCAGGATGCGTTCCGAGGTATCCATCCTCTTCCAGAACCCCAACGACATGCTGTTCAGGCCCAACGTGGAGCAGGATGTCGCATTCGGGCCCACCAATCTCAAACTCCCTCGTGACGAGATCGAGAAGAGGGTTGACGACGCATTGTTCGCCGTCGGAATGAGCGAGTACAAGAAATCCCCCACCATGAAACTCTCCTACGGTCAGAGGAAGAGGATCACCCTGGCGGGCGTGCTCGCGATGCACCCGCAGGTGCTGATCATGGACGAGCCCACCGCGGGTCTCGACCCCCAAATGGCCTACGAGGTCATGGAGATCGCCGAACAGCTCCATTGTACGGGAGTCACCGTCATCATGTCCTCCCACGATACCGACCTGACCTATTCCTGGGCGGACGAGATACACGTGATGCAGCATGGCAGGTGCCAGTATTCAGGGGCCCCGGAGGAGTTCTACGCAGACAAGGCCGCGGTCTACCGCGCGGGACTGCTGTCCCCCTCGGTGTTCCTCATGAACGAAGGCCTCTCCAGCATAGGGAAGGTCGAACGCGAACCCTTCCCCAGGACACAGACCCAGATGTCCGCGAAGATCGCCAACAACCGTTCCGGGAAGTTCGGTACGCTTCACATCCTCGAGGTGTCACAGGATACCGATATCACCTCACTCATCGGTGAGAAGGGGCTGGAAGGCCTGTCCACGGGAATCTACGGCATGGCCGCCAGAAGGGCCCACGATTTCTCCAAACCTGCCATCGACTTCATGTACAACGGTCCCGAGAACTGCACCATGAAATGCATGGCAGGGAAGGATTCAGTTTTGGTCTGCGATCCCATCATGACCGACAGTGCCAGGAAGTCCGCTGAGTTTATCAACGAAGGCGGTTACGGCGACATCAGGATCGATGTGATCAGGCAGTGAGCGTTCGGCTCCTGCGTGAACAAAAGTGAAAAAGGGGTGGGAACCCCGAAGGGTCCCCGGTTAATGGTTTTACTCTTCCTCAGCGGGGTCGCGGAGAACGAACTTCCAGACAGCCCAGGCGATGAGTCCACCGATGATAGGTGCGACGATGAAGATCCAGAGGTTGTCGAGTGCACCGGTGTTGAACAGTGCGAGACCGATGGACCTTGCGGGGTTGACGGAGGTTCCGGTGAGGGGGATTCCGACGAGGTGGATCATGGTCAGTCCGAGACCGATGTAGAGTCCGCCGTTGATGGCTCCGCTGTTCTTGGAGGTGGCTCCGAAGACGATGAGGACGAAGATGAAGGTCAGGATGACTTCGACGAGGAATGCTGCCCAGACGAGGTTTCCAGGAGCGATGAGGTGGTTTGCACCGCCCATGTTGTTCATCATGACGTCCCAGGTGCAGTCAGTGCTTCCGATGTAGACGCAAGCGAGGAGTGCTCCTGCGATGATGGCACCGATGATCTGGCAGACGACATATCCGATCAGGTCTTTGGTGTCGAGTTTCTTGTCTGCGAACATTGCGATGGAGATTGCGGGGTTGAGGTGGCAGCCGGAGATCTTTCCGATGGTCACGGACATGACGACAACGGTAAGACCGAATGCGAGTGCACAGGCAACGAGGTTACCGGTGAAGATTGCAGCACCTACTCCGAAGAAGGTCAGAACGAAGGTTCCGATCAGTTCTGCGATGTACTTTCTAATTGATGCATCCATAGTTTCTTCCCTCCTTTGAGGGTAATTGAGGATTTTGCGGTGCAATATATAGATTATGATGTGAAATCACATTTTCCGGCATCTAAACGCTATGAATGTCTGGCCTAGAGCGAATATTAAAAAGCATAGATGCGATGCTCCCGATATGTCAGATGGGGCGATTTTTGGGACAAAGGCAGAGGCCACTCTCTGGGCGGATATCAACAAAGCGGACAGCAACAGCAATGCGAACAACCGTACCAAGGGATTGGTCGCAGCGCTCACGAAGATCCTCGAGAGCGAGGAACCCGTGGATTCCCGCATCCTCTGCAGGATGATCGAGATCATCTCCAAGGAGGAGGCCCAGGGCTGGCAGGACGATATCCGCGATTTGGTCGCAAAGAAGAGGCCCCGCGACTGCCACCCATCCCTCACCGCCGCATCATGTCTCATCACCAAGGGTATGCTCACCGACGCCGAAGCCTACGCCAAAGCGGACGGCGAAGCCCCTGACCGCGCCCTCTACCACTACATAATGGGAAGGATCGCATTCGCCCGCAACGAACTACGCGAAGCCAAGAACGAACTGGTCCTGGCACTTTGCAGCAACCGCCTCAACCATGACGTCTACGAACTCCTCAGACAGGTGGAACCGACCGTCAACTGGGCGGCCATCGAAGCCTGCGAGCGTCTTGCCGCAGGCATGGATGCGGATGAACCCTCCTCCGACGGGACCCCCGAATACGCCCTCTACACCATCTACAAGGAATGGTACTCCGGCAACCACGACAACGCCACCCGCATGCTCATCTCGTCCTCCGGATACATAGACAAGGTTTCCTCGTATTGTATCCTCTCGGCGAGGATGTCCCGCGACGAAGGCGACTGGCATTCCTGCCAGAAGATGCTGGAGGAAGCCAACCGCGCCATGGAGAACGATGTCGCATTACAGTGCGAGATTGGCAACGCCTACCTCGGCGACGGCAGCGCGGATGTTGCCCTGGCCCGCTTCAGGGATGCTGAGGCGTTCGACCTCGCCAACCCCTCCGTCGTCAGGGGGATGATTGACGCCGAGATCGCCCTCAAGAAGAACAACGAGGCCAAGCAGATCATCATGGAGTTCCTGACCTCGGAGATGGCCACCTACAGTGACTATGCGAGATACTGCGACAAACTCTTCGACATGGGCCTTTACAACGAGGCACGCGAAGCCGCCTCCAGGATACTCAACACCCGTCCCGCTGACGTGGTGGCGTGCGTGATCCTCAGCAAGGTGGCCCTGAGGGAAGGGAATCTCCGCGAAGCGGAATCCTACGCCCGCACCTGTGTGGCCAAGAACCGTAAGAACCCCGAGGCGCTGGCACAGTTGGCACTTGTATACCTTTCACTGGGACGTCCCGCCAAGGCATCCTCCTTGGCAAGGAAGGCCGTCAACGCCGACAAGACCTCCCTGCCCGCCCTCATAGCCCTGATGGACATCTACCGCGAGACCGGCGACAATGACAGGGCCATGGACGCCTGCCGTTCCGTCCTCGAACTCGATCCCAACAACCAGCAGGCAGCCAACGACCTCGCCACCCTGGAGATGGCCAGTGCCTTCCGCGATGCGGGGGAGGAGGAAGCGGTCCCCGACGTCATCGGAGGTCAGGATTTTGTTAGATTAATTTCCACCCTTCTGGCGGAAGGGAAGTACACCGAGGTGGAGAAACTCTGCCACGACAACGACCACCGCTTCGGAGGCATCGGAGCGGTCAGGAGGCTCCGCGGCAATGCGGAGTACGCCCTCGGGGAATACCTGAAGGCATCTGCCTCCTTCGCCTCGGCAGCCGTACTGCTGAAAGGGGATGCGGAGATCTGGCACTCCAAAGGTCTCGCCGACGAGAAGTTCGGAGACCTCGATTCAGCGGAGGAGGCGTTCGGCAAAGCCGTCCTCCTGGACATGTACAACCCCAAATACTGGATCTCCAACGGATGCATCAAGGAGAAGAAGGGGGACCTGGACGGTGCTGTCAAAGCATTCAACCGCGCCATCGAGCTCGACCCTGCCTCGCCCTATGCCCTCGTGAGGAAGGCTGCGATATTCGCCAGCAACGGAATGTTCTCCGAGGCCATCAACTTCCTCGACCTGGCCAAGGCTACCGACCCCAAGAACCCGCTCATCCTCACCGTACAGATGAAGGTGTACGTCAAAGCGGCAAGGTACACCGACGCGGTCCTGATCGGCAGGTCCCTGATGAAGAAGGATCCCGACGCAGCCACCGTCGCCACCTATGCCCGCGCATGCATGGGAACCGGGGACACCCTCACGGCGAAGAGGGTCCTGCAGAAGGCACTCGGTTCCGACCCCGATTCTCTGGAATTGCTCACATCCTACCGTGACCTTTGCGTCAGCACATCCGATAACCAGGCCATCATCGACACTTGCGAGACCATCCTCAAGATCGATAGCATTGACAAGACCACCAAGAAGATCCTTGCGGATGCCCTCATGAGGGAGGGAAGGAGCGACGAGGCCAACCTCCTGTACACATCGGCCAAGAACGATACCGACGAGGTCAAGGAGGACAAGGGAACGGAAGATCCAGTAGCTATGTTCAACATCGCCAAGTCCATGTTCGCCGCAGGCGACCTCTCATCAGCCGCCAGGCTCACCGACAAGGCGATGTCCGCAGACCCGGACAACATCGATTATGCACTGTTCAGGGCCACTATCTACCGCAAGACCGGGGACAAGAGGGTAGCTGACATGTTCCTCTCCCAGTATCTCGAGAGGAACCCCAGCAACGGCTCTGTTAACGAAGCCATCGGTGACATGAGATACGAGGACGGTGACTACAAGGGTGCCGCCGAGGCTTACGGCAAAGCCATCAATGGGGGAATCAACAAACCCTCCCTCTATGTCAAACTCGGTAACGTGCAGGAGAAGATGGGCGCATACACCCCCGCCACCAACAGTTACACCACCGCGGTCATGCTGGATCCCCGCGACCCCGAGGCGGGAAGGTGTCTGGCCGGTATGCAACTGAGGTCCAAGGAGTACGAGGCCGCACTCCGTACCATCCAGGCTTCCATCGCCACCGAGCCCTCCGCGGAATCGTATGCGCTTCTCGCCCAGATCTACCAGGGCATGAAGGACAGGCTGGGAGTCCGCGAAGCATACCAGGGATTCCTCAGGTTCGAGAACGTCTCCGACGAAGCGCTCGAGAGCGTGGTCACCGCTCTGAACAGTGTCGGTCTCAGGACCGAAGCGGCCATGTTGAAGAACAACTCACCCTTCGGAGACGACGATTCCGAAGATGCGGATACCGATGTGCCAGCAGAGGTGAAGCGCAGTGCGGAGCGCATGATGCGCCGTGCCTACATGATGGGCGTGGAGGTGACCGATCCCGGCATAGCGGACAGCGTTGTCAGCGACCCCGAGGCAGCCAAGGCTACCCTCAACTACCTCATGGACCTCCCCAATTATGGTGATGTGATCTATGGTACCACCGAGGCCGATTACCTGGACAGTCTTTCCTTCAACATCGTCGACAAGAAGAAGAACATCGATCTGGAGACTCTTACCGTCGAGACCGCTTACCTGGCCGGTAAGGCGAAGGATGCGGACGAGGCGAAACTCCTGCTCTCCTATGTCAGGTCGGCACGCACTTCCAGACTGCCCCGCGAGATCCCCGCCGAGTTAGAATCACTCGGTAAGGAGACCAACCCTGACAAGACCATCGAGGAGGTAATGCTCGACAACGGTGTCGGAGTGTTCGCCGCGAGGATGATATTGGCTTGCGCAAAAAGCAGGAAGAAACAGTCCCAGGATCCGCCGGAAGAGGTCAGTAATCCGTCATCTGGGACTTCATGAACTCCCTCATGAGGCAAGTAGCATAATTGCCCTTGGGGAGACTGAATGATACTGTATAGGCACCGTCTTCCTCGGCGGAATAACCGAGGTCCTTGACGGGACAGAGCACCTCCCTGGTGCTGCCCTCGGAACTGCAATGGGATAATCCGGGGATCACGAAGTCCTCCGCGGTGATCTTCTGCTTATCGAGGATCTTGCGTTCTATCTCTCCCATCTCCCCTTCAGCAAGGATGCTCTTGCTCCCGTAGAGGCAGATCGTCACGAACGCCTTCTTGAGTCTGACCTGCCTTTCCACCAGATCGATGTTCTTGGCGGTGACGGTAACGGGGTTCTCGTGATGGGGTACGCCGTCGGCATCCAGGGGGATGACGATGTCTCCCACGGTGGGTTTGTTCAGGGGCATACCCCTTGAGATCCTCTCGCTGAGCATGAGGTTGAATAGGTACGACTGGTAGGCATGCACGAACATCATCTGCAGGTTCACGGGCAACTGCGCGATGGCTCCGGGCCAGTCGCCGGGGTTGTCCCCCAGATATCCTACGATGGTCTTCTCGAAGCTCATGGTGTCCGGGAGTTCCCTGCTGAGTCCGGTCCAGTCGTCTGCCTTGGCCAGCATCTGCCTGGCCTCGGCAGCGGCGGTATCGTAACTCGCCGGTCCCGCGGGATCGCATACGTAGCACCTCACGGCTCCTTCCAGGTCCCCCCTGACTATGTGTTCCCCCACCTTGTGGGTGATGGGACGTACCACTCCGAACCTCTGCACCCCGAAGTAATTGGGGAATCCGCCGGTGGATTTGATGTCCGCCATGACCGAGTCGCAGATGGTGCGAACCTCCTCCTTCGGCTTGGGGACCTCGGTGGCACGGATGGAGAATCTGTTGCCGATGAGGTCGCCTATCTGGAGTT
>CAMNNR010000033.1 GCA_946545675.1 uncultured Thermoplasmata archaeon
CCCGTCGTTCTCCATGCTGACTGGGCCATCGGCGACCAGCGACGCGATGGCTCCGGCCATCATCATGCGGTGGTCGTTCGAGTGGTCGATACGCGCACCATGAAGCCTCTCAACACCTTTGATGAGGCATCCGTCATCGGTGGCCTTGACCTTGGCGCCGAGGTCCTTCAGCATCTTCACCATGATGGCGATCCTGTCGGATTCCTTGAACTTCAACTGGGGAGCGCCGTAGAGCCTGCTGGTTCCCTTGGCAGTAGCTAAGAGTATGCAGACGATGGGGAACAAATCTGGTATGGAACCCATGTTGATCTCAGCGGCCTGCAGGTCGCCGGTACGGTAGCAGGTGACCTCGTCTCCATTGACCTCGATGGTGCATCCGACCTTCTTCAGGATATCGATGATCTTCTTGTCACCCTGTGCATCCTCGAGATCCATACCGGTGACCGTGACCTTCCCTCCAAGCGCTCCGGCCACGAGGGGGAACGCCGCCGAGGAGAAATCGGCGGGCACAGCATAGTCCGCTGGCACATAGTTCTGTTTCTTCACTTTGAAGTGGGTGATCTCGGACTTGTCCGGACCGTAGGCAGCCCTATTGAGGGACAGCGGGCCCTGCTGAAGCTGTTCAACCTCGGTCTCCACCTCCACTCCGAATCTCTTCATCATGGAGAGGGTGATGTCTATGTAGGGCCTGGAGACGATCTGTCCCCTTACCTTCACATCGATGTCGTGCTGTGCGAGCGGTGCGGCCATGAGCAATCCGGTGATGAACTGGGAGGAGACGTTTCCCTTGATCTCCATCAGTTCGCCGGTGATGGGGCCCTGCACCTTCACGGGTGCGGTGCCTTCCTCGGAGGAGGCCACCTTGACTCCGCTGTCGTGCAGTGCCTTCAGCAGCGGACCCATGGGCCTCTTCTTGAGATAATAGTCCCCGGTCAGATCGACAACCTGATCGTAGGTGGCGGACACAGCGGTCATGATGCGCAGGGTGGTGCCGGAGTTCTTGACGTCGATCTCCCTGTCGGGGGCGTGGTTGACGGTACCGTCGACGACCACCGCCCCGGGTTCCTCGGTCACCACGGCACCCATGGTCCTGACGGCGTCCATGGTGGCCTGGGTATCCAACGATACAAGGGGGTTGGTGATCCTGCATTTGCCTCCGGAGAGGGCGGCCATGATGATGGCCCTGTGGGTGTGGCTCTTGGACGGGGGAGGGGACACCTTGCCCTCCGCCCTCTTTCCAGTGAATGTGATGTCTGTCATGATCTTGTCTCCGTTAGTATTGTAGGACAGTTAAGTCCTTTTGCAATCTCCGCTCCCTGTCCGGGCTCGCATACGACCGCCACGGCAGGGCCGGTACCTGATATCCCGGCTGCCAGCGCACCCAGTTCAAGTGCCCTGTCGATGAGTTCCGTGCCTTCGCCGGTGACACGGGCGATGAGTCTGCCGTTCAGCGTAAGCGCCTTCAGGATGTCGGTCTCCGCGACCTTCTGGATCTCATGCATTTCCTTGGCAACGGCCTGGTAGGCTTCCTTCGGGACCTTCCTCTTGACGTAGTCGGGACTGCAGAGCACCACGTCGTATTTCCCGAAAGGACTCTTCTTCACTACCTTATTCTCGTAGTTATGGGTGAGTACGAAACCGCCGAGTTCGCAACCGCAGGCGTCATCAAAAGAACCTGTGACGGTGACCTTCGCCTCCTTCGCACACTCCACTCCGAGCTTTATGATCTCCATTATGTCCATGTCCACATGGTATGCGTCCATAACCGCCTTGACTATGGCGTTGCACACCGAAGAAGAACTCTTCAGACCCCTCGAAGGAGGTATCTGGGACTTTATGGTTAATTGGTAATCCACGTGGGGATTCCTGCCGATCCTCTCGAGGGCCCTGCGGACGCATATCTTCGCGAGATTATCATCGGTCTCCTCGCCGATGACCCTCACATACTGTTCCGTTCCCCTCTCGTCATAGGCTGCTTCCGTGAGCAGATCGATACCTATCACGGCACCAGTGCCATCCACTATCCCGTTCAGTACAGAGATACACCCATGGGATTCCCCAATGCCGCTCAGAATATCGCCTTCCTCATGATCTCCGTATCGGGTTTCACGCCGAACCAGAGTTCGAAGGATTTAGCGCCCTGCCCGATCAGCATGTCCTTGCCGTCAGCGATGATACATCCCTTCGATTCCGCAGCCTTCACGAGTTCGGTCTTCCTGTTGTAGACCATGTCCATGACCGACGTCTCGCTGCTGAGTTCATCTAGATCGAACATATACCCAGAATCCTCTTTCATGCCAACCGGGGTGCAGTTGATGACTGCATCGTAACCTGCGACGGACCTGTCCTGTACCGCATGGCAGTCCATCGATTTGCAGAGCTCCCTCACTTTTTCAGGGGTCCTGCCCATGACATAGACCTCGCAGCCGGATTCGTGAGCCGCGAACACTGCTGAGCGGGAGGCCCCGCCTGAACCGTAGACCAGGACCTTGCCGCATTCAGACAGTTTCCTCCCAGCCTTCTTGAACGCATAGAGGACTCCGGCATAATCCGTGTTTGCACCGATAAGATCGCCGTTCCTGTTGATCACCGTGTTCACGGCACCCATCTTCTCCGCTGCAGGTCCCAGGGAATGCAAGTGTTCAATGATGTCCTTCTTGTATGGGATGGTGACGTTCATCCCGGAGATGTTGTATTCGCGGATCACATCCTCGACGTTCTCGAGGTTCTCCACATCGAATTTCAGATACTTCCCTTTGATGCCACATGCAGCCATTGCCGCTTCCTGCATCTGCGGGGACATGGTATGACCCAGAGGGTGACCGATGATACCGACGATCCTGCAGTCATCGCCCAGTTGGTTCATCTCCTCGACAGAGAGCTGACCCTCGGCGGTCTTCTTCCCGACGTATCCGAAGGAGAAGTCGTTGCCGAGCAAGGTCTGCCTGATGCGGGTGACCGTACCCAGTTCCCCCATCCCGAGGATGAGATGCTTACGGGAGGTTGTGGAAGCCACTTCGAATATAGTGTGCAGGTCCTTGAAGGAATTCACCCTGCAGGCACATTTCGAAAGCTCCTGGCTCCCGTGCCCCATGATCTCCCTGAGTTCCGATTCGGAAGGCGTCTTCTCGAAATCGTGGACGGAACGGATCTTCCTGAAAGGTATCTCCTCATCGGACTCGCCGATGTCTACCAAACCCTTGAAATCCCGGGGAACGCAGGAGATGTCCTTCCCCGCAAGGGTCACGATGGAGTTCTCGTCAGCATAGGAAGGGAGTTCGTCGAAGACATCCAGCCTGATCTCGTGCATGTCGGCCTTCGCGGGCCTGTCCGGGACCTCGCCGTAGGAGGCACAGACGCGCATCTCACTTCTCCGTGATGGTCTCTTCGACCTTCATGCCGAAGTGACGTCCGCCGGTTGCGAGATGTGCCAGGACCTTGTCGCCCTTCTTGAGTTTAGTGACCGATTCGGATCCCTTGGGGGTGACGACCTTAATGGTCTCGGCGTTCTGCAGGATTACGTTGTAGGTCTTCTTGCCATCTGTGGCGGTGACCAGGAGCAAAGGCCTGACCTCGACCTTGCACCTTCCGACAGAGGCGTTCCTGGTGTTCCCGTCCCTGTCGCAGACGAGGACAGGGTCTCCCGCGGAAATCTCGGAAAGGTACCTGGTTCCCCCTCCGGGGACCATACAATACATGTGGACGGCACCCGCATTGACCCTGAAGGGACGGGTGGCGACGTAACCGTTGGCCTCTGACTCGCTCTGCACCAGGAAGAGGCAGTTGGAATAGGAACCGCAGAGCATACCCTCTCCGGGATTCATGAGGCAACAGGTGTCCACGCAGACCCTGTCCCCCATCTCCACTGGCTCGACGGATACGACTTCGACCTCGCTGAGTTCCACAGGCTCGCTGACGGTCAGCAGATCCTTGAACTTCCCGATAGCAAGGGGGTCGTCGGTCTGGATGACGACACCGTCCACACCTTTCTCCATGGTGGTGAGGTAGAGTTCTGCCTCCTCTTTCTTGGAAGCGACGGCCATGACCTGGGTGCCGGCAAGCCTGAACTTGGCAATCATGTTCTCCAGGGGGATGATGGTCCAGTCACCGGTCTCCACGATGATGGTCTTCTTCTTGCCGACCATCTTGAGCACGGCATCCTGTGCCTCGGGAGTGTCGATGGAACTGAACATGACGTCGTCGGAAACGGGCTTGCCGTTCTCGAAGTAGATAACATCCTCCATCTTGCCAAGGTCTTCGAAGGGTTCGTCGCCTTTCCTGAGGATGAAGGAGACGATCCCTGCCTCTAGTCCGTTGGTGACCAGGTCCTTCCTGTCGTCCTTGTCGGAGGGCAGGTCCGCCCTCACGAAGATCTTCTTGCCTTCCATGATATCACAGGAACTTGGCTGCTTCCTCGACGGTGTAGTTCTCGAGGACAATCTTGGATATAGCGCGGGTGATACCTTCCACGTTCTTGTTCTGGAAGATGTTCCTTCCCATGGATACTCCGCGTCCGCCGGCTTCGATGGAATCAGCGACCATCTGGAGTACTTCCATATCTGTGTTCATCTTGGGTCCGCCTGCGATGAGGACAGGGGCAAGGGCTCCCCTGGTGACCTTCTTGAAGGAGTCGATGTCGCCGGTGTAGCTGCACTTGACCAGGTCTGCGCCGAGCTCGGCGGACGCACGGGCCACGTGCGCGATGTGGTCAGGGTCGAAGGAATCGACATCATGACCTCTGGGATAAGCCATCACGATGAGGGGCATTCCCCAATCGTTGCAGGTCTTGGCGATGGCACCGGCGGATTCGAGCATCTCGGGCTCGAATTCGTCACCGAAATTGATCTGGATGGAAACTGCATCTGCACCGTATTTGATCGCCTCTTCCACGGTGGTGATGTTCACCTTGTGGTTGACGGTCTGACCCACATCAGTGGATGCGGAAAGGTGCATGATGAGTCCGACATCCTTTCCGGAACCGCGGTATGAGTACCTGATGAGTCCCTTGTGCATGATGACTCCGGTGGCACCGCCGTTGGTCACAGCGTCCACGGTGGCCTTCATGTCGATGAGGCCCTCGAGGGGTCCGTTCGATATTCCGTGATCCATAGGGACGAGGACCGCACGGCCGGTCTTCCTGTCCATAATCCTTTCGAGACGAATTCCTTTTCCATCCATTGTAATCACTCCCTCGTTGAAGAGGCGGTTTTACTGTCGTGCGGATTTTTTTTATGATAAATATTTGTAGCGCTGGTTTAACACACATAAAGCATAAATCCGTTCATTTACGGCCCGAATGACCGCCAAAATCCTTTTTTGACATGTGCCAGACTCAGGAACTTGTCAAAAAATATTAAGTGCACCCAAACAATACACTTGCTAGGGAATCCTCGTGCGCGCTCGATAACATTAAAAGCAGTGGCGCATACGGGAGAAAGGGATGCTAAGATGGAGGAGACAGTTCTACTTATCAACATGGCGATGCTCCTCCTGATAGGAAGCGTCTGTTCCATCCTTTTCAAGCGTTTCAAGATGCCTGCCGCGATCGGATACATCGTGAGCGGTATCATCCTCAGCAACTACTGGGGAGGGGAATCCACCCAGACCGAGGAGATCGTCGAGCTCCTGTCCGACCTGGGTCTGGTCCTGATGATGTTCGGCATCGGAATGGAACTGAACCTGAAGAAGCTGAAAAAGATGGGTGCCTTCGCAGCCATGGTCGTGATGATCCAGGTACCTATCATGCTGACCGGCGGTTTCATCGGCGGTACCGCCCTTGGTCTGAACGCCCTGCAGGCCATCGTCTTCGGTGCCATCATCTCCGGTTCGTCCACCGCGGTCATCACCATCGTCCTCGCTGAACAGGAACGTATCAGCCGTGCAGACGTGGAGACCCTGGTCCTCATCACCGTCATCGAGGATGTGGCACAGGTCCTTATCATGTCCGCGGTGTCCCCTCTGATGAGCGGACAGAACATGGACATCACCGGCATCGTGGTGATGCTCATCACCGTCATCCTGTTCATGGTCATCACCATCTTCGTGGGAATCATGTTCATCCCCAAACTGCTGGACTACGTCGGGAAGAAGTACCCCGACGAGATCCTTCTCGTACTGTCCCTGGGTCTGTGTTTCGGACTTTCCTACCTCGCAGTCTCCATCGGAATGTCCATGGCTATCGGAGCCTTCATGATGGGAGTCATCGTCTCCCAGTCCAAGACCCACGTTGCAATCGGCCACGAGGTGGAACCTATGAAGAACGTGTTCATGATGATGTTCTTCATCTCCATCGGTCTGCTGATCAACCCCATGGATATCGTGAACAACATCGGCACGATCATCATCATCTACCTCATCTACTTCGTCCTCAAGGCCGGCTCGGTCATCATCGCCTACTTCATGGGCAACAAACCGATGCGTCTGGGATTCTTCTGTTCGATCTCCCTCGTCGCCATGGGTGAGTTCGCCTTCATCATCAGCAAGGAGGCATACAGCAACAACATCATCACCAACGACTTCTACGCCTCGGTCATCGGAGCCGCTCTGGTTTCCATGATCATGCTTCCGCTGATCAACAGGAAAGTGGAAGCCATCGCGGACTTTGTACAGGTCAAGACCCCCCAGCCCCTGGTCAACGGCTTCATGAAACTGGAGGTCGCAAGGTCGCAGTTCTACACCAAGCTGTCGATGGTCACCAAGGAGACCCTGGCCAACTTCAAGAACAGGCTGGCTTACGTCTACGTGGACATGATCGCCATCGTACTGGTACAAATCGCGTTCTTCCTGCTTACCCCCTCCATGGCGGAGATCATCAACGCCAACACACCGGAGTCCATCAGCCTGTACGTCACCACCGCCAGCGTGATGTTGCTCAACTTCCTGGCACTGGTCCCGCTGCTATACATCCTCATGCAGAACGTCAAGTACCTGGTGAGGGTTTACATCAACTCGGCAAGGAAAGCCGTAGCCGCAGGAAAGGGCAACCCCCACTCCACCGCAGTAGCTATCCTGAAAAAGCTCATCGGCATCAACAACTGGTTCTTCATCGTGGCCTTCGACTTCCTCATCCTGATGGTCACACCCAACAGCATCGACTTCTACGGACACATCATCGTGGCCACGATAGGCATCACCATACTTGCCGTGATCGAGATACTGTCGATGCTCAGGCGCAGCTGATTCCAGGCATCTGGAACAATCAAAAATCAAGCAAGTTTGTATCTCAGGACGGCACCCACTCCGCCGAGGGCGGCAAGCTGTTTCCCGCCGTCATGCTCACCGGAAACGACTACCACGGTACCCTTCTGTTGTTCCACGGCATGGATAACCGAATCGAGGTCCTTCTCCCTGAGCACGGAATCGAGGATCAGAAGAGTCTCCACCGCACCTGCCATGGCGGCGTTCTCCACTTCCTCCGGGCCGTATGCGGCGTTGCCGTTGGTGGCAATCTCCTCCATGAGACGGTTCACCATCTCCATCTCGGTACCCACTGAGGATTCCCTGAGTATCTTCGCTCCGAGTCCGCTCTTGATGAGCTCGTTGACCCCGACCATCCCAGATTGTCCTGTGTGTTGGACGAAGGTGGGTCCGAAGGTGCCCTTAGGAAGCTTGGAGATACTGTCGGCCAGTTCTTCCTTCTCGAAACCCGGCCCCAGCAGGACCAGGGGCATATCGGGGGTGGCGACGGCCTTCAGCTTGTTGATGATCTCCCCGTGGTAATCGGTGGGCTTGCCCTTCTCGTCATACTGCTTCCCGGAGCGCATCGACCTCACGGTCACGACTTCCTTCAGCCCGTACGCACGGAGCACCGCCACCGTCGCCTCGTCCTGATCGAGGGAGACGAACACGATACGGGGTTTCACGGTGTCCTTCACCGCGGATTCCAACCTGTCCACCTGGGACTGTTTCCAGTGCTTCTTGCGGATCCTGAGCTGCTCCCCCACCTCGATTATCAGGGTGTGGTGCTGACCGATGTCCTGCGGACCTTCCTCTATGACCCCCAGAAGGCGCATCCTGAGCCCCTCCTGGTCGTATTCGATCTTCTCGACCCTGACTCCCAGGGTCATCCTCTTCTTCTCCGCCCTCTCGGCGCGGAGTTTGTCGTCCGCTTTCTCGTCCCTGCGGGTGGTGGAGGCGGTGACCAGATCGCCGACGCAGACGACATTGTACAAGTGCCAGATGTCGTCGTCTGTCTCCGGGAGGACTTTGATTTCCCCCAGGCCTCCGTCCTTTCCGAGAATGCGCATGCCCTAGGGAATGGCTATCTGCTTTATCACTTTTCGGTGCGGCCCTCCCGAATCGCGGAACTGTAAGAACAACACCTCCAACCTAACAAACTTCGTGGGGTTTGTCGGATTTCAGACAACCTATTTTTACACCTGTTTATTCGCTCCCACGCGCATTATATAGTTAGGCCTATTCGTTTGAACTTTGATGGCACAAACTTATCTAGTACTCGAAGACGGGACCGTATACGAGGGAACGTCGTTCGGATACGAAACCGAAGCTTACGGAGAGGTCGTCTTCACGACCGAGGAATGCGGATATCAGAAAAGTCTCACCGACCCCTCGTATAGGGGCAACATCGTGGTCATGACCTTCCCCCTCATCGGGAACTACCTGGTCCACGACGACTGGTTCCACTCTGACAGGGTACAGGCCAATGCGGTGATCGTGAAGGAATACTGCCGCAATCCCTCCACCATGTACCCCGGGATCACCTTCGACCAATTCCTCAAGGACAACAAGGTCCCCGGAATTACCGGAATCGACACCAGGGACCTCACCCTCAGGATCAGGGACAACGGCACCATGAGAGGTGCAGTCACCCAGAAGAAGGACGGGATCGAAGAGCTCGTCAAGAAGCTCAAATCCATGCCCCTCCCCTCCGAGAGCAACCTCGTGGCCGAGGTCAGCCCCACAACGATCAAGGAATACGACGAAGGCAAGGAGATCACCATCGGAGTCATCGACTGCGGCGAGATGGAAGGGACCATTAGGGCACTTCGCGCAAGGTACAACGTCGTCCTCTTCCCCTACGACACCCCCGCAGATGTCATCATGGATTACAAGATGGGAGCGAGGAAGATCCAAGGAGTCATGTTCTCCAACGGTCCCGGCAACCCCGCTCATCCCGCCATCATGAAGAGCGTGGTCCCCACGTTCAAAACACTTTCCACCAAGATGCCCATCTTTGCCATCGGACTGGGCAACCAGGTGGCCGCCCTCGCCATGGGCGGAGAGGTTTACAAGATGAAGTTCGGACACCACGGAGTCAACGAACCCGTGATGTACGGCGGCAGGACCTACATCACCGCCCAGAACCACATCTATGCCGTCGACGAGAAATCCCTGGAAGGAACGGGGATGATCGCCGACCAGTTCAACGTCAATGACCACAGCGTCGAGGGGATGAGGCACGAGAGCCTCCCCATCTACACCGCTCAGTACCTGCCCGAGACCACTTCGGAACCCTGGGAGACCTCGTTCCTTTACGACAAATTCGGCCAGGTCATAAAGGAGGGACACCTATGAGGAAAGATTACAAGAAGCTCATGGTCATCGGTTCCGGCCCCATCGTCATCGGACAGGCCGCCGAGTTCGACTTCTCCGGTTCCCAGGCATGCAGGTCGCTCCGCGAGGAAGGATACAAGACCGTCCTGGTGAACTCCAACCCCGCCACCATACAGACAGATTCGGAGACCGCGGACAGGGTCTACATCGAGCCCATGAACGCGGAGACCGTCGCCAAGATCATCGAGAAGGAAGGTGTGGACGGGGTCCTCTCCGGAATGGGAGGACAGACCGGACTCAACATCTGTTCCGAGCTCGCAGAGAAAGGATACCTCGAGAAGCTCCACTGCGAACTCCTCGGAACCCAGCCTGATGCCATCGAGAAATCCGAGGACAGGGAACTGTTCAAGGAGGCCATGGAAGCCATCGGCCAACCCTGCCCCAAATCCATGTCGGTGAACTCCATCGAGGAAGCACTGAAAGCCGTCGAGTACATCGGCAGGTACCCTGTGCTCATTAGGCCCGCATTCACCCTCGGAGGTACCGGAGGAGGTATCGCATACGACGAGGAAGAGCTCAAGGACATATGTGCCAGAGGTCTCGCCTACAGCCGTATCCACCAGGTCCTCGTCGAAGAGAGCATCCTCGGTTGGAAGGAGATCGAGTACGAGGTGATGAGGGACAGCAAGGATAACTGCATCGTCATCTGCAACATGGAGAACCTCGACGCCATGGGTATCCACACCGGAGAATCCATCGTCTGCGCACCCTGCATGACCCTCCCCGACGAGGACCTGCAGATGTTCA
>CAMNNR010000034.1 GCA_946545675.1 uncultured Thermoplasmata archaeon
CCCATTACTGCCACTATGTTACTCATACCAACTGGAACTATTTTTTCATATTTAAGCCCAATCAACGACTGATTGGGACTGATACACTGCAATATGAATTCAGTTCTGCGAGATATCCATCAGCGGGAGCGTTTGGAAGGACGTGTGGAAACACGATCCGAGAACGCCTCGTATCCATCGGAGGGCGGAACGATGTGCAGGTGGGTGTAGAACGGATCCTCGTATTTCGAAGACATGTACTCATCGATGTTCAGGTTCATGTTGTTCAGAATCTGAATCAGGGTGTTGCGCATGTTGAGGATGTCCTCGCGGGGAATGTTAGCGAAGTAGCTGTTATTCAGCTCGGTGATACGGGTCATGATCTCGGTGGAGAGCTTCTGACCTTCTTCGGTGAGGAAGATGTGATACTTCTTGGTACTCTCGGTCTTCCTGTCGTCGTAAACGAGTTTCTTCTCCCTGAGGGTTTTGATGACACGGTTGGTGTTGGCCGCATCGAGATCGAGGAAACGGGAAAGGCTGACCATGGTCTGCCCATCCTGTAGATGAAGTGCAATAAGGTAAATCGCGTGGGAGTGAGTAAGACCGTAAGGCTCGACAATCGATGTCATATTCTTACGCATTTGAAGGCTCATTCTGTCGAAGAACGCGGGAAGGAAGGAGTTCCAGTATGTATCGTCTGGATTCACAATGGGGGATTGGCCTTCACCCTTATAAACATAGTTTTCAGCCAATCCATTCATCATACTATCCAACTCCTTTGATAAAGGGAGGAATTCGGCGCCACGGTGGAGGAAAATCAGCAGCGCCTGAGGCCTCTTACCTCATGAACTTTTCAGGTATGCTCCCCTGACTTGTTCTTAGATAGAAAGAGGAATTATCAGTATATAATACTTATTGTTTAATTCAATATTTTTAATGAAAAACACAATAAAAAAATTGATGAAATGATGATTTTTTCATCAATAATTTGGATGCTTTTCTTTATATACCAAATAAATAAAATTGGACATACCCAGAGGCGATTTTTTCGAAATTGAAAAAATTCCATATCCGTTAATCAAAAATGATGAGGAAATCAACAAATCCAACTCATCGGATATGCATTTATCAACTCTGCATGTTTTTTACTCATTATATTTCAATCTTTGCCGAAAAAATGTCACTAAATACGATTCGATCCGAAAGAAAGATCGAGGACATTCCGAAGGAAATCCATGCCTTTATCGGAAAAAATAACGAGGTGAAAAACGGGTCGGAAGGACGACCCCTTTTCGGGACCGCCCTTCTTCGCCTGAAATGATTTGTTAGGGGTTTACTCCTTAGCCTGACCGAAGTCCATTCCGCAGGGAAGCTCGGGGTGGTGCTTGGAGTTCCACCACTGGAAGATCATCCAGCAGGGGATGTAGAGCACTGCGAAGAGCGGACCCATCAGAGCATAGGTGATGTCGTAGATCATGTACAGATAGTACATGATACCGATCATCAGTGCAATCTCAAATCCAATGACCACGAATGAGGAGTAATACAAAGCAGTAGGTACTTTGTAAACCCTCTCAACGTCCTTGAAACGAGGATCGCGGCGGGACTTAATGAATGCCAACTGGCACATAGCGTGGCAGACACAGTAGGAGAATGCACAGACTGCGAGGATCTGACTGGCTGTAGCACCGGAAATAATGAGTACAACGCCGATGAATGCCTCGAAGTACATGGCCTTCATGGGTACGCCATATTCATTGGTATCCGCGAACAGATAGGGAAGGCTCCCTTCCTCTGCCATGGCCTTGATGGTCATTGATGCACCGAGGAATGCGGTCTGGACAACCATAACCATTCCAATGATCAGACAAATGACTGCGATGATTCCACCATATGTTCCAAAGCACATATCGGCGATGGGCTTCAGGATGTAAGTGCTTGTACCGGCGTCTACGGAGTTGTAGATGTAATCTCCTCCGAGAGTTCCGTACATGCAGAATCCGATGAGGAAGTAAAGTGCCAGACATGCGAGTCCGCAGGACATAAGTGCCTTGGGGACATCGTGAGAAGGATCCTTGTATTCCGCACCATATGCTGCAGCGGTCTCCCATCCAACAGCACTCCACTGGGCAACAGTGAGGCATCCAAGAATCATGAGGATTCCGTTACCATCCCATGCCCATCCCGGAGGAGTCATTTCATTGACTACGTAGTCAAGATGGAAGTGGCCCATAACGAGGGGTGCAATGCAGATTACCACAATGGGGACGATGGTGAAGATAGTCAGGATGAGCTGTACCTTTGCACCACCCTCAAGTCCTTTCCTACCGCTGAAAATGATGAACGCATACATTGCGAGACCTATCAGCAGATAGAATCCGATCTTGGTCCAATAATCAATGCCACCAAAGAAATCGGGAACAAGAGTGAATATGTACTCTGCGGCCATTATGGTGAATATGGGGACGACTGTAATCCAGGGGTTAAAATAACACCATGCTCCGACTGCACTTAACAGACGGCCGGTGTTGATCTTCTTACCTTTGTATTTCTCGTCGTCAGTGAACATGTACTGGATGGAGCCTGCGATTCCAGGAGTGCGGAAAGTAGCACACATCTCTCCAAGGTTCAGATTCAGGAAGAATCCGGACACGACAGAAATGACCCAGATAAGAATGCTCATCGCGTAGAGAGTATAGGAGATGTCAGCAAGGGATGGCACAATAAGGATAGGAACACCCATTGCGATGAGAAGACCCTGCTTCCAGCTAATACCCTGGTTAGCGCTAGGTTGAGTTGCATTTTCTTCGGTCATGATATCACGACTTTGGTTCATGCCGAAGGCTGGAGGATGACGATGAAAGTAGCCATCGCACCAACGACGGCACGAAAATTGGAGGGATGCCGCGAGGCACCCGGTTCTCACCGGGGCTCGCGGCTGGTAATGGTGTTTTCAGTTAAGACGATCAGCCTTTGACGGCAGCAGCCATCTTGGGTGCGATCTCGGAGGAGTTCTCGGTGTAGACGTCTGCTCCGATCTCGTCGGCCCACTGCTGGGTGACGGGTGCTCCACCGACGTTGGTGAGGCACTTGCCCTTCAGTCCGGCCTTGACCATCATTTCCTCGAGGGTCTTCTGGTTGACCATGGTGGAGGTCATGAGTGCGGAGGTTCCGACTGCGACTGCACCGCTGTCCTGGCAAGCCTTGACGATGTCGCCGAGCTTGACGTCACGGCCGATGTTGAGAACATCGAATCCGCCGACTTTCAGCATGATAGCGCAGATGTCCTTTCCGATGGAGTGAATGTCTCCCTCGATGGTGCAGATGACGAACTTTCCAAGGGTGCTGGTGGAGTTTCCTCCGAGGTGGGGGGTGATGATCTCCATTCCGGCGTTGAGGGCGTTGGCTGCAGCCATGATGTGGGGAAGGAAGACCTTCTTCTGTGCGAAGAGGTCTCCGACGACGTTGATACCGGCGGTGTATCCGTTGTTGATCAGGTCGACGAGGTCGATTCCCTGGGTTGCAACTGCTTCCTCTGCGAGGGCCTTTGCTCCCTTGATGTCGTATTTGATTACTGCGTTCTTTGCTTTCTCATTGAGTTCCTGCTGGGTAGCCATTTGAATCACTGCTCCTGTTTCTTGACCCTGTCGAAGTAAGCCTGGTCAGCCTGCTTGCAAATTTCGTCCCACTTGGCCTTTACATCGGCGTCGAGGGGCTTAACTTCACGGTTTGCGAGGATGTCGACAACGACTTCGTGTGCGACATCAACGACGTCTTTCTTTCCTGCGGCTCTCCACTCACCGAGCATTGCACGGTCGAAGAGCTTGGGGTCAGATGCGATTTCCATGTTTTCCATGGTAGAGGGGTGGGAGATGAAGTCGTTTCCGACTCCGATCATCTTGATAGCGTCGATTGCGAGGGTCTCCTCATTTACGGGGACTCCCTCCATGAGCCTCCTCTCCATCATGATGATGTCGTTGTCGATGAGCATCTGCTCGAGAGAGAAGGTCTGTCCGAGTTCAAGCATTCCGGATCCGTAGATCATGTTGACACCTGCGAGTGCTGCGCACATGGAGGTGATGGTCTTCTCGTGAGCAGCCTGCTCATCGGGGACCTTGGCGTCAGTCTACATACCTGCGGTGAAGACAGGGAGCTTGTAGTACTGTCCGAGTTTTGCAACGGAAGCGGAGATGAGTCCGAGCTCAGGGGATCCGACAGGTGCGGTTCCGCTCTTGAGGTCGAAGGTGGTGGTGGAAGATCCGTACATGATGGGTGCTCCGGGGTTGGCGAGCTGAGAGAGCACGATTCCGGAGAGGATCTCTGCGTTGTGGGTAACGAGGGTTCCGGCAAGGAAGACGGAGGAGGATCCACCGGCCATTGCCATGGAGAGGACGTTCACGGGGATTCCGTACCTGGCTCCCTGGATGATGCACTGGCATGCGTTGTAGGAGAGCTCGAGGGGGGAGGTGGGGCAGACAAGCATAGACATGATGGGTTTTGCCCTGGCCTCTGCTTCGTCACCGTGGTAGTACGCCTTGATCATTTCCCAGTAGAACTTCACGTTGTCGGCAACAGGGTCGATGTGGTGGAAGTGCATGGTGGTGTTCATCATAGAGGTGTACATCTCGTGGACATCTTCGGATCCGTTTCCTGCCCAGTTCCTTGCGGAGACGGGGAGGGAGAAGAAGGAAAGTCCGTCGCATGCGTCGCAGATCCTTGCAACGTTGGCGAGGTCCTGCTCGTTGGAGTCACGGGTCTCGAACTGTCCGTGTCCAAGGTAGTCACAAACCTGAATTCCGGTACCGAAGCAGGTGTAGTTGACTTTTCCTTTCCATTCCATGGGGAAGGTCCTGCTCTCGTCACGTCCGTAGAGGTAGTATTTCTTGGGGCAGGTTGCGAGTGCCTTGTCAAGAATGTGGGAGGGGATCTTTACCATAAGGGTCTCTTCGTCGACGGGGCATCCGGCGTCCCTGAAGATCTGCCTTGCCTCAACATCGGAAACCTGAACTCCGTAGGTCTCGAGAACATCGCGGGTCGCCATGTCGAGTTTGCGGATTTCATCATCGCTGTAGAGTTCGAAGGTGATACCGTTGTGAGTCATGTTGTGTGGCTCGATAGGTGTGGTTTGTGCCATTTTCATTCACTCCGTTTTCTGACTAATCATAGATTAATCTGAGTAATAAATCCATCCATCCATATATATAGTTTATTGTTTAACTCATTAAAAATGATGTTTAAAACATTCATTTTTTTGATGAAAACAAGTAATTTTAATGATTCCATCATTTTATTTTGTTGATACAAACATTTATTTTATTGATAAGGTATGTTAAATTTAGTTCAGTAAACCTTAAAAATCGTTAAAAACGGTGAAAAAGGCACTGAAATGGACTGATTTAGCTATAATAAATATAGACTTAATCAACAAAAACCGTTGGAGATAGGATACATCCAATAAATACCTCCACATTAAACACAAAAAGGCTTGATAAGATGACTGTTGAAAAATGCGTATTTCCCTTCTCCCGCGTCGTCGGACAGAAAGAGATGAAACTAGCACTGCTTCTGAACGCAGTGGACCCCTCCATCGGCGGTGTCCTCATCAAAGGAAGCAAAGGAACCGCGAAATCCACTACTGTGAGATCAATGTCCCAATTCCTCCCCACCCGTCCTGCGGTAAAGGGATGCGTATTCAGGTGCGATCCCACCCAGACACGTAAGATGTGTCCCGAGTGCAGGGCAAGATTCGAGAAGGGAGAGAAACTCGAGACCGTGCAGGTCCCTGTCGAAGTAGTAGAACTCCCTCTGAACGCAACCGAGGACCGTGTCGCGGGAACCCTCGATCTCGAGCACGTCCTCGAGACCGGTAAGAGGAAGTTCGAACCCGGAATCCTCGCAGCCGCTAATGGTAATATATTATATGTAGATGAAATCAACCTACTCGACGACCACATCGTCGACCTTCTACTCGACTCTGCCGCTATGGGTAGGAACTACGTGGAGAGGGAGGGAATCTCATTCTCCCACCCTGCCAACTTCATCCTCGTCGGAACCATGAACCCCGAAGAGGGAGACCTCAGACCCCAGCTGCTCGACAGGTTCGGTCTTTCTGTAGAAGTAAAGGAAGAATACAGCCTCGACTCCAGGATGGAGGTCATCAAACGGCGTATGGCATTCGACGCAGACCCTGACGGATATCTCGCGGGCTGCAAGGACGAACTCGCAGAGCTGAACAAGCAGGTCACCGAGGCCAAGAAACGCCTCGACAAGGTCGTCATCACCGACGACATCATCCGCAAGGCGGCAAAACTCTCTGGACACTTCAAGATGGAAGGTCACAGGGCAGATCTGGCACTCATGAGGGCCGCAAGAGCCAACGCAGCACTCGAGGGTAGGACCGAAATCACCAGAGAGGACTTCCTCAAGATTGCTCCCCTGGTCCTGTCACACCGTATCAAGAAGAAGGCCTTCGAAAAGACCGTCCTCAACGTCGCCGAGGTAAAAGAGTGCCTGTACAAGATGTGATGCCGTTCTCTGCGGTGGCCGGCAACGAATCCGCCAAAACAGCGGTCAAGTGCCTTCTGGCCAATCCCAATCTGAACTGTATGCTCATCACAGGCCCCGCAGGAACTGGCAAAACTTTACTGACAAGATCTATCGGTTCGCTCGACAAGAGCATACCCGTGGTCAGCGCACCGATAGGCATATCCGACGACCGCCTGTTCGGTTCCATCGACATAGAGAAGGCTGTCACCACCGGCGACATGGAGATCCAGCCCGGACTGTTCGCCGAAGCCAAGAACGGTGTCATCTGCATCGATGAAATAGAACTCATGGATCTGCGTCTGGCACTTCAGTGTGTGGAATGCGCAGTGAAGAAACAGGTCAACCTCGAAAGGGAGGGCTTATCCGCCAAATACCCCACGAATGCCCGCATCATCGCGACCACATCCTCCCCGATGTTCAAGATCAACGGCCACCTCAAGGACCGTTTCGATATCTCCGTCAGGCTGAGCAGGCCTGAGTTCGAGGACTATGTCGCATCCCTCCGCAACAACCTCGAATTCAGCGAGGGTGAACTCGACCTCAAACAGTTCAGGAGCAAGGACCGCGAGGTGTTAAAGCAGATCAAAGCCGCCAGGAAGGCTCTCCCCACCATCCGCGTACTCAAGAAGCACAAGGATGCCATCTCCCGCATCTGCAGGAAGTATGGGGTCATCGGACAGAGGGGGCCCGTTGCCGCTGCTGAGGTAGCGGCCACCCTTGCCGCCCTCGATGGCAGGAAGAAGACCAGCCAGGAGGATGTCATCCTCGCTGTCGAACTCTGCCTGACCCACCGCCGTACCAAGTTCGAGCCCAAGAAGAAGAAAGGCGAGGAGGAACTCCCCAGAGGATTCGGATACGCCGGGTCCAAGAGGTTCATCCACGACGACCGCAGGAAACGTATCGAAGCCACTCTCGTGGAAAAGATCAATGAAAAGGTCAATCTGGATAACATCGAGGAAGTGCAGGAAAGGCCCATCAACGAACCCCAGGAGATAGAAACCAAGGTGGGCGAAAAGTTCGAGACCATCGACATCATGGAGTCCGCTGACGCCAACGGTGCCTTCGCCGAGACCAAGGCGAAGAAGTACATCGAATCCCCGATGGGACGTTACACCGCCTTCCGCATCCCCATGGGTCAGTGCACCGACCTCGCCATCGATGCCACCATCAGAGCCGCCGCCCCCTATCAGAGGGTCAGAGGCAAGAAGGCCGGAGAAGGCATGAAGATCGAAAAGAACGATCTCAGGGAGAAGATACGCACCAAGCACACTGAGCAGACCTTCATATTCATGATGGATACCAGCGGTTCCCTGATCATCAGGAACCGTATGGCCAAGGTGAAGGCGGCCATCATCTCAATGCTGGAGACCCACTACCTCAAGAGGGACAGGGTCGGACTCTATACCTTCAACGACGAGAAGACCGAAATCCTGATGCCCCCCACACGTGCCATCGATGAGCTGTCATCCACCATCGACGGGATCGTGGTAGGTTGCGGTACCCCTCTGAGTAAGGCACTTATCGGTGTCTGGGACTTCATCAAGGGGTACCAGAAGAAGCACCCCGAGGAGATCGTCCACATCATCCTCTTCTCGGACGGAAAGGCCACCACTCCCCTCGAGGAAGGCAACGACCCCGTCGAGGAAGCACTGGAAATCGCGGAGCACCTGGAGAAACCCAATGTGGATTGGACGGTGATCGACTCCGGACTCGGATCCTCGAAATCCGATATCCCTGTGAAACTGGCACAGAAGCTCAAGGGAAGGTTCTTCCTGTTGGATGACCTGCAGTCCAAGGACACTGTCTCCTCCATGTGGGGCGACAGCAAACCCAAGACCCAGGTACAGCCCTATATGCCGACGGCATACGACATCCTCGAGAAGAGGGGTCTGAGGTAAAACCCGTTAACCAACGCGCGCGAGTCTTTTTGCTGGAACCGCGCGCGTAATCATTATTATTGTCGAACGATTGACGTGCAATATGTCAGACGGAACCGGCCTTAAGAACAGAGGCCATACCCAGGCGGACGTGGAAGACAGACGTGCCGCCGTCGAAGAATTCTCAGGAAGCAAACTGGACAAAATCACCCAGTGCTGCTTCGATGCGGAGACCGCATCCCACAACTGCGAGAACATGATCGGATCCATCCAGGTGCCCCTCGGATATGCGGGCCCTGTGAAGATCTCCGGCGAGTATGCCAACGGGGAGTTCCTGGTGCCTCTCGCCACCACGGAGGGTGCGCTCATCGCATCCATCTCCAGGGGAATGTCCGTCATCAACGCCGCAGGAGGTTCCAGGACCAGGGTCTTCGGCGACTACATGACCCGTGCCCCCGTGCTCAGGGTCAGGGATCTGGAACATGCATGCCAGGCCATCCAGTGGATCGATGCCCACGAGGATGAGATCAAAGCGGCGGTTGCAAGCACCACCTCCCACGGGAAGCTTGCCAAGATCGAGAAGTTCCCCATGGGCCGCGGACTCTATCTGAGGTTCTCCTTCGAGACCGGCGATGCGATGGGGATGAACATGGCCACCATAGCCTCCGAGGCCGCATGCAAGGTCATCGAAGAAGCCACCGGCGCAGTGCTCGTATCCGTCTCGGGCAACATGTGCAGCGACAAGAAACCCGCGGCCATCAACATGATAGAGGGCAGGGGAAAGACCGTCGTGGCAGAAGCCCTCATTCCCGCCGACATCGTAGAGGCAAAACTCCACGCCACCGCAGCCGCGATCGTGGAGACCAACATCCGCAAGAATCTCATCGGCTCCTCCATGGCAGGCACCCTGGGGGCCAACGCACACGCCGCCAACATGGTGGCAGCATTCTACATCGCCACCGGCCAGGACCCCGCACAGGTGGTCGGCGGGAGCATGACACTCACCGACTGCGAAGATGTCAACGGCAACCTTTACATCAGCGTGAGGATGCCCGCGGTCGAACTCGGTACCGTCGGAGGAGGTACCGGCCTCCCCTGCCAGACCGAGGCCCTGAACATCATGGGCTGCAAAGGGACCGGCAAGGCGAGGAAACTCGCTGAAATCCTATCTGTGACCGTCCTCGCAGGAGAACTCTCCACACTCGCCGCACAGGCTGCTGGACAGCTTGGTAAGGCCCATGCAGAACTTGGGAGGGGTAAGAAATGCCAGTAATCAACACGAGTTACAAGGACCTCATCCGCATCATCGGACACGACGTCCCCATGGAGACCATCCTGAAGGAGGTGCCCCTCCTAGGAGGTGTCATCGACGAGCACGAGGAAGGCTCCGATGCCATCGCCATCGAGTTCTTCCCCAACCGCCCCGACATGTACTCCGCCGAGGGTATCGCCCGCGGACTGAAGGCGTTCCTGGGCTATGAACCAGGACTCAAGAAGTACGATGTGGGGAAATCCGATGTCGAAGCCATCGTCACCGACGAGGTCAAGAAGATCAGACCCTACTTCATGGCCGCTGTGGTCAAAGGCGTTAGCATCGACGACCAGGCACTCAAATCCATCATGGAGCTCCAGGAGAAGCTCCACACGACCCTAGGCAGGAAGCGCACCAAGCTCGCCATCGGAGTGCACGACCTGGACAAGGTCAAGCCTCCGTTCACATTCAAAGCGGTGGACCCTGACGGCATGTCCTTCGTTCCCCTCACCAAGACCGAGGCCATGACCCCCCGCGAGATTCTCGAGAAGCACGAGAAAGGCAAAGCGTTCGCCCATCTGCTCGACGGCTACGAGAAATATCCCATGATTTACGACGCCAACGGCGACGTCCTCT
>CAMNNR010000035.1 GCA_946545675.1 uncultured Thermoplasmata archaeon
CTCATCGCCATGATCGTCGGACAGGTCAACTCGTTCGTCGACAGCATGTGGTGCTCCTCGCTTGGGGTTAATGCCCTGTCGGCCATCTCCCTCGTTTCCTCGCTGTATTTCCTCATCCTCGGGATCGGGAACGGTGTTGGAGTGGGTATCAACGTCTCCATCTCCCGTAAGATCGGTGCTGGCGACATCGAGGGTGCACAGGCATATCTGGCACAGATTTTCGTGCTGATGGTGGTACTTTCAATCCCGATGATCCCGGTGCTCCTGTTGGTCTCCGATCCCCTCGTGATATTCCTGGGCGGTTCCGAGATACTCGCGGAGTGCCACGATTACCTCATCCCGATTTTCCTCCTGTGCACTTTCACCATCCTCCAGGGAATCCTGGCCGGCGCCATGAGGGGAGAGGGTGCGGCCAAGAGGTCCTCTAAGATCAACATGCTGTCCGCTGTGGTCAACATCATTCTCGACCCCGTGCTCATATTCGGCCTCAATCTGGGACTCATGGGAGCATCGTTGGCAACCATGCTCTCCGGGGTATCTGCCGCCGCGATGATGCTGCATTATTACACATCCAAGAAGAGCTACGTGCCCTTCTCGCTCAAGAATTTCAGATTCAGGAGAGGCCCTATCTGGGACGTCATGTACGTCGGTATCCCCGAGATGCTCGAACTCAACATCATGTCCGTCATGAACCTAGCCCTGGTTTCCCTCGTCATCGGATGCGGGGGTTCGGAGGGACTCACCCTGTACAACACCCCCTGGAGGTTCGTCTCGCTCGTCATGGTTCCCGCCATGGCATTATCCTCCGCTATGGTGCCCGTGTGTTCGGCGGCCATCGGCCAAAGGCGTCCCGAGAAGCTCCGTGAGGGATATTATTTCACTGTCAAGTCGGCAGCCGGTTTCGGAGTAGCGATTACAATATTAGTGTTCCTGCTGTCCAATTGGATCGTGCTGGCATTCACGTATGATCCCAGCATGGAGGCCTACCGTTCGGAGATGGCCAGGGTCACCCGCATATACGCATTGTTCATGCCCTGGTACGGGCTTATCAAAGTGGGTTCATCCATGCTTTCCGCCCTCAGGAAGAGTTCCCACTCGCTCGCCTGTGCTTTCCTGCGCAACGTGCTCCTTATCTGCATATTCTACGTAGCGAGCTTCCACGACATGGACTGGTTCTACTGGGGATTGACCATCGGGGAGATTATCGGCGGCATAATGATGCTGGGCCTCGCCCAGTTCCATTTCAGAAACATATATCGCGACCTCAAGGCATCCCAGTCAGGGGCCGAACCCCAGGCAGGAATCCGAACATAAAGACCAGAGTAATCGTATTGGCCCACTGCCCCGTACCGGAAACGGTTGCCGTCGCACAATGGTACGCCGACAGGCTGACGGAGCGGGGGCGGAAGAACGTCCGCGTGGCTTATCATCCCGGTGCCCCCTATTCGGACGACGTCATCCGCGATATGAACGCAGAGGGCATCAACAAGCGGGGACCCTGGTGGCGCAGGGGTAAATCTCGAGATCAACTTCTTTGGCATCTTCGACCTTACCGGTCTTGGAGATGACCCTCTTGGCGATCATGTTGAATCCACCGGAGAATTTGACATTCTTGAAGTCCTTCTTGGGGTCATTGTGCCATCCTTCCTCATCGACAGTCCAGGGTATGGGTTTGGAAAGAAATACACGGTGATGATCTCGTCCCCGGGATTATCGAAGGTTACAAAGCGTGCGCGCCCGTCGCATTTGACCGTGTAATCATTGATCTCGTTGCCTTTGCCGTCGATGATCTTGATGAGGCTGTAGTCGTCGGGGAACACGCGGTCATGGTTCATTTGGTGGCCGTAGTCACCGGAAAAGGTGATCTTGCCGTCTTTCCTTTCGACGGATCCGATCCAGATCTCATGGCCGTACACCAGCCTGCTCAGGCTGCGAATGAGTTCTTCTCATATTCTGATTTGTACTCCAAGCCATTGGAACTCATTTCCTTCTTATTAATATTTGGATGAATCATCCATTATGGTTATATTTTTGTTAAAAAGGTGTTACGATTTTAGCAATCTGGCTATATTGACAAACACTGCAAAATTATAGGAGATGAAGCCTGCAGAAATTGCATAAAATTGTTACATCAACGAATCAGAACAGTACATAAACGTATGGAGATATTCCCAAGTCATCATGTTCGATACGGATAGGAATGTGGATGTCATGTTGGGCGAGCCCCGCAGAGCCGTCCTCAGCATGTTCCTCCCGGTATTCATCGCACTCCTTATCGGCCAGCTCAACACCTTCGTCGACGCAGCCTGGTGCTCCGGCCTGGGGCTGGACGCCATGTCCGCCATCACGCTCTGCTCCTCCCTGTACTTCATGATCGTCGGTATCGGGAACGGCATCGGGATCGGTGCTAACGTCGCCATCTCCCGCCGCATCGGAGCGGGCGACAAGGAAGGTGCCGAGAGATGTGCCAGTCAGACGATAGTCACTGTGATCCTCATCTCCTTCCCGCTCATCCCGATCTTCTATTTCTCCCTCGGACCGCTGTTCACCGCCATGGGCGGACAGGACGTGATGGAAGAATGCATGTCATATGCGACCCCCATGGTGCTCATGTGTACCTTCACCATGCTGAGCGGGGTCATCGCGGGAGTGCTCAGAGGTGAGGGCGCGGCCAACCTGTCCACCGCCATAAACGTGACCTCCGCGGTCTGCAACATGCTCCTCGACCCCCTGCTCATATTCGTACTGGGTATGGGACTCACGGGTGCATCCTGCGCCACGGTACTGTCTTCCCTCATCGCGGTCATGCTGGCCGTGTTTATCTACCGTTCCCGCCGGACCTACCTTTCCCTTAGGTACTCCAAGCCCGAGAAGGCCATCCTCTACGACGTGTTCTACGTCGGACTGCCGCAGACCGCGGAGCTGGTGGTGATGGGGCTGATGAACCTCATCCTGGTGTCCATCGTGGTCTATACCGGAGGTACCGATGGTCTCGCCATCTACGGTATCCCCTGGAACTTCATGACGTTGGCGATGGTGCCCGTACATGCTCTGGCGGCGGCTATGGTGCCGGTGTGTTCCTCCGCCATCGGACAGAGGGACCGCGATCGTCTGAAATCGGGATATTACTTTTCAACAGCATCCGCCTTCACCGTCGCAACGGTGCTTGCATTGCTCATCTGGGTCTTCGCGGATTCCTGTATGATGGTGTTCACCTACACCAATGACATGGGGATGTACCGGGATGAGATGGTGCACGTGGTCCGCATCTACGTGAGGTTCCTGGCATTCTACGGTATGATCTTCGTGGGTTCCTCCATGCTATCCTGCCTCAGGAAGAGCGGCTGGTCCCTGATGTCCTCCTTCCTGCGCAACGTCATGCTCATCGGCCTCTACCTGCTGGCCTCCGGGCACGGTATGGAGTGGATATACTGGAGCCTCACCATCGGGGAGATAATCGGCGGGGCAGCCATGATCCTCCTGGCACAGATAATGTTCCAGAGGAAGTACCGGGACATGGGGATTGTCCAAAAACCCGCCTGACCAACTGCCAACTTATATATTGCTCCTGGGATTCCTGTCTTAAAAGAAGGTATATCCAAATGCAGAAGAAAATGAGGGCATCCAGGCGTTCTATGGGCATGAATTACGCGATCCGTGAGGTCACCGTTCCCGCTGCCGCCGTTGCCGCCACCGGCATGAAGATGTACAACTTCAACATCGGCGACCCCAACAAATGGGATTTCGAGACTCCCGAGTACTTCAAGGAGACCCTGAGGCAGGCGGTGGACAACATCGACAACGGTTACGGCGACTCCCAGGGTAACATGAACCTCAGGCAGGCCATCGTGGACAGGGAATTCCAGAAGAACGGTGTCCGCATCGACGTCAAGGATGTATACTGCACCGCAGGGGTTTCCGAATGCATCAATATCATGATGGGTGCCATGATCGAACCTGGTGACGAGGTCCTCGTACCCGGTCCCGGCTATCCTTCCTATGCACAATACATCGAGTTCTATGAGGGTAAGGTCGTGCCTTACAGGCAGATCGAGACCGAGAACTGGAGGCCCGATGTGGACATGATACGTTCCCGTATCACCAACAGGACCAAGGCCATCGTGGTCATCAACCCCAACAATCCCACCGGTGCGGTCTACACCGAGAAGGATATCCGTGCCATCGGTGACATCGCTGCGGAGTACGACATCCCCGTCATCTCCGACGAGATCTACGACAAGATCGTCTTCGACGGCAAGTTCTTCTCCATGTCCAGGCTTCCCGAGGACATCCCCCGCGTAATCCTCAACGGATTCTCCAAGGTCAACCTCATGCCCGGATGGAGGGAGGGTTACTGCTATTTCATGGACAAGAACGGTCTGATGGATGAGATACGCGAGGGGATGATGAAGCAGTTCCGCGCACGTATCTGTGCTAACGTCCCTTGCCAGGAAGCCGCCAGGGTATCCCTCCAGGGACCTCAGGATTACATCGTGGACATGAACAGGAAGCTCAAGGAGAGGGCAGATTTCACCTACAAGAGGCTCAACGAGATCCCCGGACTCTCCGTCAACAGGAGCCCCGGTGCGCTGTACTCCTTCCCCAGGGTGGACCTCGGTAACAAATGGGCCACCGACAAGGACTTCTGCCTCGACCTCGTGAAGGAGACCGGAATCGTCATGGTGCACGGGAGTGGATTCTGCAGGGAGTTCGGACCCAGTCACTTCAGGACCATCTTGCTCCCTCCACTGGAGACACTCGACGAGGCATACGGTCTCCTCGAGAAGTTCATGAGGAATCACGGCTACTGAGCCGGGCAACTTTCAAATAACATGCATACGCATTACGTATGCATGGGATCACCCGGTCAGTCATCCGTTCAGATTTGTGTGAAGGTCAATCCGTCGCTGAAAGGCAGGATGGACCGTGCGATGAGTTTCACCGGCGGTACCGCTTCCGAGTTCGTCAACGATGCGCTCAAGTTTTACATCAACTACATCGAGGACCACAAACTCTACATCACCCAGAACGACGTGAACAGTGACTTCATGGAGTGATAAAATCAACCCCAGCGGTTTTACCCGCCGGGGTATCGTCCCAACCAACATAAGGGCGATGGGTGTGAATCCTGTTTTTCATTTTAAAGCGTTTTGGTACCTCAGCCTGTCATACTCTGTCAGTGTCTAAAAAAGGAATCGAAAAACCAGTATATACTCTGGTCCAGATTTGTTTATAGGTAATCAGATGGTGCACTGCAGGGTCGTCATGGAAGCGCTCGGGATGAGCCGTATCGTAGTGGAGGACGGGAAGGTAGTGGAGGTCACCCGCCCCCGGCTGAAGTTCTGCCCCCTTTTCAACAAGATGTTGAAGATCGAGGAAATCGATGAGGAAGCCATCAGGAAGAACATAGAGTTCCGCATCAGGGATTTCGGATTCGGTACCGAGAACCGTGTGGTCCGTGCCCCCGACTACGTGACATTCGGGGTGTCGGAGATACTCAGCACCGCCATGGAGAAGGGAGACATAGAGGCCTCCGTGATTGTAGCGGACGGATGCGGTACCGCAGTCGTCACCGAACCTTCAGTGGTGCAGGGACTGTGCGGGAGGATCTCCGGAGTCATAGAGACAGATCCTCTCAATGTGGTCCTCGATGCGGTCGGGAGGGAGAATGTCATTGACCCAGAGACCACCCCTGTGGATCAGGTGAGAGGTGCGAAACTCGCCATGGAGAAGGGTTTCAGGAAGTTCGCCGTCACGGTAACTTGTCCCGGCGCTGCGGAGGAGATCAGATCCATCTGCGGCGACCGCGCGGTCATCGTCGGGGTGCATACGAGCACCATTTCGGAACAAAGTGCCAGACGTATGTTCGACTACTGTGATTTCATCACCGCCTGTGCTTCCAAGAACCTGAGAGATATCGCCTTCTCAAGGGACGATATCGTGGTGGCCGGTAACAAGGTGCAGATTTTCGCCGTGACCGACATCGGGAAGAAGCTAGTGGTCGACAAACTCCACTCCATCGGAAAGGAGCCGTGGGATGGTGTGACCCCTACCGTGGACCCTTCACCGTGGCTGTGAAAATATAACATCTTATGTGTTATATATCTCTCCCGCGATGGGTATGCGGGAAGAAGGATGGAATGCACGGAAAAGGTTTATCGGCTCGACGGGATAGGCAACGTGAGGTTCGAATTCTACCTCAGGACGATGTCTCTGACGGTGGAAGCGTGGTCGAACACGAGGGTTTGCAGGATCTCGATGTTCTCCGGTGGGAACGGCCGTCGGAACGAGTTCAGGCTCACCGAGGACCAATGGTGGGATTTCGTCAGGCCCATCGCCCGCTCCGGTTTCTGGACATGGGCGAAGAGGTACCGCTGCTGCGGTGCGAGTTATCTGCCTTCTTGGTCAGTCAGCATCATGACCACCTGCGGTTGGTATTACTCCTCGGGCGAAGGCGGGAATTCCGAAGAGCTCCCTGCCCTGCTCGATGCGATGGTGGCCTTCTCGGAGGACATCGAGGCGCGGAGCAGTATCCCGGTACGGGATTGTCTCGAAGGAATCGCAACCCCAACGGACGACACTAGGGTTATAGGCCCGTAACCGTTTACGGGTGTTATGAGGAAGAACTTCGGGGCAAAACCCCTCGCATATCCTATGCCTGTTTTCATCATCGCGACCTATGACGCCGACGGCGTCCCCAACGCCATGAACGCGGCCTGGGGAGGTATCTGCGGTGACATCAGGGTCTGCATCTGCGTAGACAGGAGCCACAAGACCACCGCCAACGTCCTCGCACGCAAGGCATTCACTGTCAGCATGGGAACCGAGGACCAGGAGGTCGCATGCGATTATGTCGGAATAGTCTCGGGAAACAGCGTTCCCGACAAGTTCGCCAAGGCGGGATTCCACGTCGAGAAGAGCGAGAACGTCGACGCTCCCTTGATCAAGGAACTCCCCGTGGCACTCGAGTGCAAGCTCATCAGCTACGACAACGACACCGAGATGATGGTCGGGGAGATCGTCAACGCCTGTGCAGACGAATCGGTACTCACCGACGGCAAGATCGACATCGCCAAACTGAAACCCATCATCTACGACACCTCGGGACACAACTACTGTGCCATCTCCAAGAATGTCGGCAAGGCATTCTCCGACGGAAAGAAACTGATGTGATCGGATAAGGGGGCGGGGACTCCTCCCCTAACCTTATCTACGATGTGTTTATTGCTTGTATCATGGTAAAACAGTGTCCCCGCTGCTGGGAGAAGATCTCTCCCGAGGATGAAGTCTGCCCCCATTGCGGTTACGACTTCGCCGCACGCAGGAAAGCCGCCCAAGAGGCGGAAGCCAAGCCCGAATCCGAGGCAAGGAAGTCCAAGAGGAATCTCTTCCCGACCCCCGGAAAGAAGGACAAGGGTGAGGGGGACATCGGACTTCTGACTAAAGTGGTCTCCGTACTCGTCATCGCTTGGGCTGTGCTAGCACTCGCCGGCGGTGTCTACAACCTCGCATACGCTTATTACCTCCAGGGAGTGGGTTTCCTCGCTTCGGGAGTGCTATCGGTCATCGCGTTCATGTTCATCTACCGCAGGGAGAACCGTATGCTCGCCTCCATCCTTGTGCTCCTCAGCGGAGCTGCGAGCCTGAACATCGCGCTTCTCATCATCTCCCTTGCAGTGTCATATCTCGTGATCTGCTGCAAGCCGGACTTCAAGAGCTGAGTCACAATCCCAGGTTGAGGACCAGGAGAATCACCGCATCCACCGCGATCAGTATCAGTGCGGGCAGTATCCTCGAACCCTTCTCTGCTGCCGGACATCCCGAATAGTCGTCCATCCGCATCACCTCAGTATTTCACGGCTTTTACGCCGGTGTCCTTCTGTTGCAGACCCGAGCCTTCGAAATCAGGGGTTCTCGAATGGTTGGTTTCAGGGTAGATCTCTGTCATGTCGCCGGACTCGTCCGGGGCGGCGATGACCTTGCTGCCGTCGAATGCCTCCTGTGAAACGGTGGCACTCGAATACAGTAGCGCGAATATCGCGAAGACACATAAAATCAGACATAGGTAGTCGTAGAACAGTGCCTTCCTGTATTTGTTCATCTTTAGCATCATCGCACCAGATTCTATGGAATTTGTTCATTTTCGATTTGAATCGAACGCTTTTCGTAGCGTTATTGAACAAATTCGTAAAAAGGCTTATAAAGCTATTTGATGGGAGAACGACAAAATCGAAAGCATGACCTAGACGGTTCAAAACCAGTGTATAAGGGGATACACACTAGGTGTAAATGGTTTCAGAGACGCGGTTGAGCGTCAGGGTAGGTGTCGGAGATGACGTCATAGACCTCGCTGAACGTGAGTTCGAGGTCCCTGGCGATCTTCACGCATCCGCTTCCTGCATCATATCTGAGCAGTATCGGAATCTTTACTTCCCTAGGCAGTGAACTGTGCTGAACAGGCTGTGGTTCGGAATTGGTCTGTCTCCACTTCTTGGTCTGACAGCTCGGACACCTGTCGGGCGACGGGCTGGCAGATACCCATTGGTATCCGCATTTGGAGCAAGTATGCTTATAGCTCTTGTTCCAGAGTTTGCTTTTACAGCGGGGGCACCGCTGAGGCAAACCCGATTTCTTCTTGGACGTCCATGAGGCCTCGCATATTGAGCATGAGTATACAGGCCTGGAGGTCCTTTCGATGGTGTTTTCCTCCATGACTTCACCTCCCGATGCCCGGGGTTGCAGACGGACGTCGGAGTTGTCAATTGTTAAGTAGTTTTTCGGTATTTAAACCGATGTATCTTTATATCCATCATTATTAAAATATTTTGTTTCAAACAAAACAAAAATTGAAAAAGCCAGAGATAAACACTGGCTGTTTGATGGATATTACATTCAATGTCATTTTGTAAGGAATTTGCCGGCCATGAGGCCGGCATGGGAAAATCACTCGGTTTTGGGGGCCGGCGGGACCTCGTACATGTACTTCCTGCAGGCGGGGATGATGACCCCTCCGACTGCATTCCCGAGGATGACCACGAGGATGAAGATCAGGGAATCCATGGTGAAGATGGAGGCGCAGCAGAAGTAGAACATGTCCGCGATGCTGTGCTCGAAGCCCGCGAGGATGAAGACAGGTACGCAGATGAATGCGCCGAGGTAGTTTTTCTGAGTCTTGTACACGTCGGCGGCGATGAACATGAGCACACCGCAGAACACTCCCTTGCAGAAGACCCTGAACCAGTCGGGATCGATGAGTTTGTTGTCAGCCACTTTTGCTACTTCGGTTAAATTGAAGCAGGTCTCGGGCATCATGTAACCGACGATGAAGCATCCGACGAAGTTACCGAGGATGATGACCACGAGGTCGAGGAGGAAGGACGGTTTGTTGTCCACGAGGTATCCGACCTTTCCGGTGTAGAGGTCGAAACCGAAGGTGAAGACGGAGAAGAGACCGATGCTGAAGAGGATGGCCCCGACCCATTTGTATTCGGGATAGGATGAGACGACACCGAGAAGCACGCAGCCACCGATGGCGATCGACATTCCTGCTAGGATTGCTCTGATGAAACATTTGATGAAATGGTCGCCCTTCATTAGACTCAGAAAAAGTATAGGGGTTTGTTATTAAGTGGTTTCCTTGTTAGGAGTAACCTAACAAGTTAATGCCGCGGGACTCAGATTTTCTCGAGTCTCTGGAGCATCTTGACCGCGGTGTCGACGACGTCGCGGCCCTTCTCGATCCTGTCCATGGCCTGGAGCTCGG
>CAMNNR010000036.1 GCA_946545675.1 uncultured Thermoplasmata archaeon
CTTCGAAGGTTCGCGAACTGTTCGAAGGGCTGAAGGATATTGGGTTCGAGCATATCAGCGTGGACAATGCGAATCCCGCAGTCATCGCCACTTATCCGGAAGAGTCGAAGGAGATCATAACCATCCCCGCTGACTGCTGCTCTTCGGGTAACGTCCTGGCCCTTGGAATGGAATCCGCAGACCCTGCGGTCGGAAAGGCGAACAACCTCAACAGTACCGCAGACCAGGTACTCGAGGCGATAAGAATCATCAACTCGGTAGGTGCAGAGAGGGGCTCCACCGGACTTCCCAAGATCCTCCCGGGGATCAACATAATTTGCGGACTCGAGGGGGAGACGTTCGAAACCTACGGCATGAACATGGAGTTCCTCAACAAGGTGCGCGACGAGGGCCTCCTGGTACGGAGGATAAACATCCGTCAGGTAATAGGTTCCAGGAAGGAGTTCCACGTGAAGATGAACGAGAAACGTTTCAAGAAGTTCAAAGAGCACGTGAGAGAGGATATCGACCACGAGATGCTGAAACGCATGGTGCCCGTGGGCACTATACTCAAAGACGTTTACATGGAGATCCACGACGGAAACGTGACTTTCGGAAGGCAGTCTGGGTCATACCCTCTGCTTGTCGGAGTGCCGTACCAAGTGGAGCTGAATAAATCCTACGACATCCTGGTGACAGATTGGGGATTCCGTTCGATTACCGGCATCACATACCCCTTCGACATAAACACCATGCCCATGTCAGCACTCTCCGCATTGCCGGGCATAGGGAAGAAACGCGCTGCAACTCTGGCACTCAAGCGTCCCTTCAGCAGTTTCGAGGATTTATCCCGGGCCATCGACGATCAGAATGTCATCGATGGGTTGGAAGGGTTCATCGTTTTCGGGCCGATGAATTAAAATAACGACCAGGCCGATGAAGCCCCATGGACGGTCTCCGCGCAGCAAGGTATCCTTTCCTGAAGGACGCATCCCGTTTCGCCGAAGAGAATTCGGAAGGAATAGATATGCTCCTCAGTTCGGAAAAATACGTGGAGGCTAGGAAGCGGGGTCTGAACCGGGTTCTGGGCGCACTGAAGAATCACACGATTCCGGATTACCGCCTGAAAGACGATTATGCCTGCCTGGTGGAAGTCCTCTCCTACCCATATGCAAGGATGCTTGTGTCCTGCATCGATGACAGGCTGCTCACCAAGAGATATGCGTTGGCTGAAGCCGAGCGCATGAATTCCATCCTGAGTAAAGACCCAGAGTCTCTCACCCAGATATTGGAGGAACTGGAGATCAACGCCATAGGCAACAACGACGGGACCACCGACCTTCATTTTGCGGATTTCCTCAGATTCTCGTATGTGATGAGGGCGGTGGAATGGAAACTCATCAATATGGATGTACGCGACGGATACGTGCGCCTCCCCAATGACAAATTCATCAGACTCCTGCAGAACGCATACCGCAGCAGGATCGAGGAGGAACTGCCCCTGAAGGTCCCGGGAGAGTTCGAGATCTACCTGCAGAACGATCTCCTCCAGATCAAAGCTGTTCTCACCGAGGCCAAGAACAGGATGGATCCGACCAACGGCGAGGGCATGAAGGATGAGTTCGTCCCGCCATGCATCAAAGCGATCATCGAAATGGCACAGGCCGGACAGAACCTTCCGCACAGTGCCAGATTCGCATTGGTGTCCTTCCTCCATGCACTGGGACTCACGTATCAGCAAATCGTGGCCATCTTCGCAGTTTCCCCCGACTTCAACGAATCCATATCGGAATACCAGATTAAACACATCACAGGGGAACTGAACGGAACAGACGGTTATACTCCGCCCACCTGCGCCACCATGAAGACCAATGGCATCTGTTTCAACCCTGACGGCCTATGCGAGAGCGTTAACCATCCCCTGAACTACTACAGGAGAAAATCCGGGAAACCCTTCGTCAAAAGGTCCGAGATCGAGTGAGTGTCACTCTTTCTTTTCCCCGGACTCAGCTTCGGATAGATTGTGCCAGGTGATGATTCCCCTCTGGATCGCAGTCAGGTTGCCGACGATTGCGAAGTAGATCATCATCAGTTCCAGCCAAGAAATCATGTAGCTGCCGATGACGATGTGCGAATATCCGAGGATGCACATCAGTCCCTGGATCAGAGGGAACAGGAAGCAAAGGACGACACGGTCCGCACGTCCGAGGAGGCCGTCGTATAGCCTTTTGGCACCTACAGCCTGAGCCTGGGTCCCCAGATATGAGGTCAGGAGGACACCGATGACCGCCAGGAGACCGACGGTGGAGTTACACCATCCGCTGAGGGCGATGGCCGCGATCATGAACATGTCCGCATACCTGTCGAAAACATGGTCGAGGAAATCGCCTTTCACAGAACATTTGTTGGCAAGCTTGGCGATCTTTCCGTCCAAGGCATCGAAGTATCCCGATATGATGACAGCGATGGAGGCAAAGAGCAGGAGTATGTGGTAATCCCAGCTCAGATAAAGCAAGACACCGCTGACGGCGGCCATTATGAGGCCCAGCCACGAGATGGTGTTGGGATTTACATTGATGAATCTCTTAGCGACCGGGGCGAGGAATCCTTCGGCATCCGATCTGTGCTTGTCTAGAACCATTCTTCCAGCTCTCCTGACCAGTCCACCGAACCCGGCAGACATATCTCTGTCTCTCCGTTAAGTATCCGTTCTATAAAATCGACTGCATCGGACGGAGTACCTTCGGTGCAGTCTATCTCGTTCACCGGGATGTCAGAATCGGTTGCCTCGCAAAGGATTACGTCAAGGACTTCGGCCTGCACGTTCTCCCTTACCTTGGCCTCCGAATACGCTCTTGCGCGAAGACGCTCTGCGAGTATGGAAGGTTTGCATCTGAGGACGATGATACGGGAGCAGTCACACTCATGTGCCAGATGCGAATCCAAAAACACATTCCCAGGAATGCTGCGGTACTCCTCGAGGGATTCGTTCAGAGCCTCCATATCCACGTTGTACGTGTCACGCGGGACGTCCTTCTCCCCCAGAAGGTTATGCTTGCGGAGATGTTCGTTGATGTCGATTACCGTATAACCTCTGCCCCTGAGTTCTGCAGAAACGGACGTCTTCCCTGTGCCGGGGGTACCGGTGATCGCTATCAACGACATTGTCTCACTCTAGGTAGGGTTTGGCCCTCTCTTCGACCTGTTCCCATGTGGGGGTGTTGGTCAACGCACCCACTTTCTCGATTGTGAATGAAGCGACGGAGGAGGCCAGCACCAGGGAATCCCTGACACTGTATCCGTGATATAATCCGGCATAGAAACCTGCACGATACGAATCCCCGCAACCTGTGGCATCGACGACTTCCTTGCCTTTGACGCATGGGATCTTCACAATCTCGCCGTCGATCTTGGCGATACTGCCTTCTGCACCCACGGTGCATACCACGAGACCCTTCTGCAGGTCCGTGACCTCTTTCAATCCCTGCCTCTCGACGATGACCTTTGCCTCGAAATCGTTGCAGAACACGCTGTCGACGAGCGGTATTGCCTGATCCATATACTCCTTCTGCCACAGACGGTAGGTCTCCTGGGAGGGATCGAATGCCACTTTCGCCCCATTGCCCTGAAGTTTCTTCATGAGTTCGATATAGTATGCTGGCTCTCCAGTGCAGAAATGTACGTATTTGGATATTGAAGCGTTATCGAGAAGCTCGTTGTTGAGCTCCGATGCGAAACCCTGGGGGCCTTGGTAGAAGACCGCCTTCTGTTTCAGTTCCCCATCGTTAAATATGGTGCACTGTGAACTGTCATACCCATCTACGGTTACGACCTCATCCATGATGAGCCCGGATCCTTCCATGAGGTCGAAGTATTTCTTGGGGAAATCGGCTCCGATGAAACCCGCAAGGGACGTGGGTACTCCGAGACGTGCTGCGGTTATCGCGATGTTGGTTCCGGTTCCCCCGAGCGAGGTCTTCTTGGAAACGATATCTACTGTCTCGTTGAGTGAAGGGAAATGACCTACTGAAACGATCTGATCAACCGTAATGTGCCCGTAAACGGTTAGGAACGGTGTTTTTGTCATCATGCGCGTAACCACATTTGGGTATATTATTGCATAACAATCGATGTCGGGGCAACTTACTAAAAAACAATATATAGAAATCGATAATAGTTACGTTATGGCACTCAGCGAGGTTCTATCAAAAACCTACCCGTCGTTCGACAGGTATTTATCAGAACTGAAGAACCCCGTCTTGGTAATCCTATTAGTCGGAACGATAATCCGTTTTCTGCTTCTTCCCTTAACAAATGTAGATTCGATCGACTGGTACCACACCGCTGAGAACATAATAACCGGTGATGGATTGTATACCAGGGCAGGATATTATTACGGCCCCCTGTTCGGATACATACTGGGTGTGCCAATAATTCTCGCCACTATACTTTTCGACTTCGGATCGTTCTCTCACTTCTCCGAAGCCATGATACCACTTCAAGAATATTTTACATTCAAAGCGGCACTCCAGACAGTGGAATTCCTAGCAGTATTCAAAATAATGATGGTTGTCGGAGATATCGTATGTGCTTTTGTGGTCAGATGGTTCATATTCTACCTCACCGAAGACCGCCACAAATCCGACCTGGGATTCGCCCTTGTGTATCTCTCTCCCATAATATTCGTCGAATCGGGAGTTCATGGGATGTTCGACATCTACTGTGGTATACTGGCACTTCTGTCTGTTTACTTTGCCATCAAAGATAGATTCTTCCTTTGCGGAATCGCCTGGACTACAGCCACTCTACTCAAAATCTTCCCAGCATTCCTGATGCCTGTGCTCGTAGCATACCTACTTAGGAAACATAAAAGTGATTTGAAATCCTCAATGATTGCATTGTCTTCAGCAATTCTGGGAGGGGTTTGCATCTTCCTTGCATTGTACAGTCCTCAGATCGGCAACGGAACTTTCGAAGAATCATGGTCATACCTTTTCAGTAGGCTGGATAAAGCAATTGAACTGGCAGGCAAATACTGGTGGGCCGCTATTATCGCCCTGGTCGCTGTCATAGCGCTAATATATTACATCAGGAAACATCCCATCTCTTTCAAGAAAAAAATAAAACTCACAGCAAAACAATCGATTCTCATTATGCTGGGAATCGTGGCAGCTGCGTTTTTGGGACTTGTCACGGTAACTGGCGGAATCAACGGGATGTTTGACGATCTGTTCCACACAAGTTATCTGGTCGGCGTGGTAGTTCAAGCATTTGCACTGCTAGTCTCGATATACCTGGCATACAAACTATATTACTCCAAATCTGAAGATGATACGAAACTGCTCATCATGGTGGGAACCCTCGCAATGGCGACCAGCTTCCTTTGGGTCCCTATGCCCGAATACTTGATTCTCATCCTCCCCATCATCGCAGTATACGCGATGGTGTATGACAGGAGATACCTCACACCGTACCTCATCATCTCGTTCGGGGCTGCGTTTTTCATTATCATGGTTGAAGGCCCAGCGGCGCTCTTCGTCTCCGTCGGAAACTACTTCGGCATACCGCCAATGGATTGGGTTGTTTCCATTACCGAGTTCTATGTCGGAGGCCCCAGTATTGGTAACTACAGCATCATTCAGGTGGTATTCTGTGCATTGGGCGCAGCCATGCAGCTTATAGGGACCGTTCTCCTGTTCGTATACCGCTTCAGACCATACCGCATGGAGGAATACCGCATATGAACACAAAAGTCGATTTCCCAACGATAGTCCTGCTTGGAATAATCGTTTTCATGCTTCTTGGTGCTGCACTCATCTACCCCTTGAACCACAACGAATTCAAGTCTGAAGTCACCACTGACAGCACTAGCATATATGTGAATATGCACTCTTCCATACTTTCTGATTATACAGTCTGCGCAGTGGATCTCGACAATAATTCAAAACGTAGTGTACTTTTCTACTATGATGAAAACTACGAATCCATGACGGGACATGCTGATGAACTCAGTATGATGGAAAAAACGGGATCTCACCTAAAATATCTCAACGTAGAGTATTCTACGATCAATGCCAATGAACTGAAAGAGGTCCTGACAGAGACAACAACGGCTCAGACCAAATCAATCGTGGTATTCTCAGGGGCATTCCCTTGCAACGTCTATGCGTACGACGGGACAACAATTACATTGGACCTGATCAAACCTTGGATGGAAGCGGGAGGCATTGTCTATTGGTGGTCTGATGCTAAATTCGGACACTATTCCTCACCTCTGGTGAGTGATTTCGTCAGTTGGGAAGATAAACAACCACTTTACGCGAGTGCCACCGAATTCAGCCTCACATTCGATGAAACATTAACCGATGATGATGAATCCAGTGGTAGAAACCGCTCGAACATCAGCACTATCCTGAACATTGAACAAAACATCCTCAACCATACAGCGGTTAAAGGAAGTGCGTCCATACTCAACCTCGGTTTCGAAGGAGATGACGGCCGTTACAGCATCGCCTATGCCAAATATGGGTCCGGAGGCACAGTACTAATGAGTGGAGATTTCTCCCCCGAAAAAAGCATGGCTAAAATCATCGCCAGCAAAGTATGCGATTGGGCAAATTATGCTCCCTCGGTCCAGACAGGACAATTCAAAGGCGAACACCAGATCACCTTTGATAAAACGGGTGTGGACGCGGTTTACGTATACTTCGGAACTCTGACCCCGAGGTATGGAGAATTATTCCTTCTTTGAAGCACAGATCGCAATGGCATCCTGGTATAGTTGATGGAGTTTCTCCTTATATGCTGTATAGCTGTACGGCTCCAGCGTCTTTATGGCATTGTCCTTCAACTTATCGCCATCCAGGAAGCATTTGTTGATGGCCTCCACGATTTCATCAGGAGAATCGCCAAAAAGATGACCATTGTAGCCGTCGACCATATAATCTCTCAGAGCACGGGCATCGGCACATGCCACAGGGAGCCCGCATGCAAGAGCTTGTAAGACGGTAAGACATTCCGTCTCCCAACGGGAAGACATCACACCTATGTCGCCTGCACAGTAGTACTCCACCAATTCCTCATCGGATACGAATCCAGCGAAGATAATGCGATCACTGACTCCCAATCTCTCTGCCAGGCTCTTTAAATCTTCCATGGCTGGGCCCTTTCCAACCACCATCAGAATTATGTCCTCATCCAAACGAGGCAGCACCTCGACAAGACGGTTTATCTCCTTCTCAAAGGAGACACGTCCGACGTGAACCATCACCCTTTTGCTTTCCAGGTTGTATCTCTTCCTGATACGGCTTCCGTCAACAGGTCTAAAGCGATCCGTATCGACAGGTGTAGGAATGGAACGAATCTCGTTAGTGATTCCATTTTCTTTCAATTCCCTCGCAGTGTCCGGAGAAGGTGTGACGATGATATCGATCCACTTGGCTAACTGGCGGAAATATACCCAGGAAAGCTTTATTCCCAGATTCTTGGGAATCTTCACGGGGGAGTAGTATTGCATAGCATCTCCTCCGAGAGTATGGAATGTGCAGACCACAGGTATCCCTAGCTGATGAGCTGCTATGACTCCCTTCAGGGTCATGACGGTATATCCCTGAGCATGCATGACATCCGCACCCATTTCGCGAAGGATCTTCTTGGTATGAGATGGATACACTGGCACATAGTATCCTTCATAAGTTGGGAGACTGACAGATTTACAATAATGTACGTTCGGGCGGCGAGCCTCTCTTTTGCCTGAATCGGGGGCGATGATTTCCGCCGAATAACCATCCTGATTAAGCAGTTCTTCCATCACATCGACACAGGCGATGACTCCATCCATATGCGGATGATAGCTGTCTGTGACAATAGCGATCTTCGTGTCCCCTGCCTTCTTCTTATCGATGACCTCCTGATAGAAATCGACCAATTCGGAGGTCGTATTGCGGAGATCGAAGCGCTTAACTGTTTCCTTTGATTTAATGATGACTTCATCGGAAGCGGAAAGAGTAGAAAGTATGGCCTTGCAACAGGAATCCACATCATTTTCGAATATGTAGCCATTAACGCCGTCCTGTATGAAATCCTTGAATGCACGCCCGTTGGCACAGGCTACTGGGAGACCACAGGACATGGCCTCGATGACTGTGAGTCCCTGTGTTTCAAAGGTAGAGGCAGACACAAAAGCATCTGCACATGAATAATGATCAATTAGATCCTGGCCGAAAAGATATCCTGTGAATATCACTCTCTCGCTCAGTCCGAGTTCGCCCACCTTTTGTTTCAATTCGGATTCCATGGGGCCTGAACCGACCACCAATAAAACCACGTCCTCAGGCAGTATCCGTACAGTTTCTATAAGCAGAACAAGGTTCTTTTCAACAGACAAGCGACCGACTGTGATTACAACCCTTTTATCAGAAATTGCATATTTCTCGCGTATCTTTTGCCCCTCGGAAGATTTGATGAACTTCTGTGTATCGATTCCGGTGGGGATTACTGCCATCTTCTTTGGTATAGCACCCAACTGGTTTAGAATCTCTTTTCTGATTGATTCAGTAGGAGCGATTACCGCCGTGGCCCTCCCTAGTATTGACCTTAGATAACGACGGGCCATCTTAACCAGGGACTTCTTTGGTAGTTTGATAGGGGAATACTGATCAATTACCTCCGTAACTGCAGTATCGTATGTGATCACAACGGGGATGTTGAGATTCCATGAAGCGATCAGAGCTTTCTCAGCCATGAAAGCCACTCCCCTAACGTGGATTATATCTGGATTGATCTTACGGAGGATCTCAGACTTGTTCGAGGGAAACAATGGAACATAGTAGCCCTTGTATGTCCTAAGCTTGGCTGCCTTGAAGTAATACACGCCATCCTCGCGGTACTCCGGACCAGGGTCCGGCGCAATGATGAATACTTCATGCCCCAATGCTTCGAGGGCTTTGCGGGTTGTCAGGACCGCAGTCACCACCCCATCGGTTGTGGGAAGGTAACTGTCGGTCATTATCGCTATACGCACTTCAGGTGCCTTCCTGCCAGCTGTGGATGTAGTTGTACTGCTCTTCGGTGAGCGTGTCGATCTCAATGCCGAGACTGCGGAGCTTGATCCTGGCAAGCTCGTTATCAATCTCGTCAGGAACGGGGATGACCTGGTTGGAGAGCTTGTCGTGGTTCTCGACCATGTACACGATGGCCATGGCCTGGGTGGAGAAACTGGTGTCCATGATCTCCGCAGGGTGTCCCTGACCTGCGGCGAGGTTCATGAGCCTCCCCTCTCCGATGAGGTATACCTTCTTCCCATCCTTGAAGGTGTAACAGTCCACGAAATCCCTTACCTGGGTCTTCGATACGGAGAGTTCGTCGAGGTCCTTCTTGGAGATCTCGTTATCGAAGTGTCCGGCGTTACCCATGACGCATCCGTCCTTCATGTTGATGAGATCCTTCTTGGTCACTATGTCCTTGCATCCGGTGACGGTGAGGACGATGTCCGCGGTCTTGACCGCTTCGGACATGGGCATGACATCGAAGCCGTCCATGCGTGCCTCGATCGCTTTGACAGGGTCGACTTCCGTGACAGTGACGAG
>CAMNNR010000037.1 GCA_946545675.1 uncultured Thermoplasmata archaeon
CCTGGATGAGACTGATGGTGGTGACGGTCTTTCCCTCTCCGGCAGGGGTGGGGGTGACTGCGGTGACAAGGATCAGCTTTCCGTTCTTCTTGTCCTTTCCGATGCGGTCCAGTACATCGAGCGGAACCTTCGCGACATACTTTCCGAACTGCTCGAGGTCGTCGGCCGAGAGTCCGATCTTTTTGGCGATGTCTACGATATTCTGCACTTTGGCTTCCTGTGCGATTTCGATGTCGCTTTTCATGGTGTTTGAGAATCTGCGTTCAGTTTAAAAACGTAATCAGTGACAGCGGAAAAGTGCGACAGATGGATTGGAGGGGAATAGCGTACGGAGGCCGAACGTTTTAAAAGGCAGGTTCCCGATTTTTACACCCGTAATGCACTACGCATATTATATTGTTCAGTTCGAGGAAACCGTCGTCGATCTGTCGGATTGTTACGCGAAAGCGTTCCAGAAAACCTTCTCCCAGTTCGGGATCCCATATGACCCAGACAGACTGTCGAAGTACATAGAGACCCCCTTGGATGTACTGTTCATGGAACTCCACACAGGCTACACCTGCAAGTACCGCGATTTCGCCATCAAGTTCACGGCGGAATTCGACCGTGCGTTCCCCGGGTTCAGGATAATGGACGGCGTATCGAGGAAGATTCACGACCTCAAGGATTCTGGATGTATCCTCGCGCTGATCTCGAAATGCTACTCTTCCTATGTCACTACCGCGCTGGGAGCGGCAGGGCTCATAGGATGTTTCGATACGATTGCGACAGGGGAGCTGATGACCTCCCTCACTCATGATGCGGATTTCCTGAGGCAAATCATGGAGAGAATGGCTGCGGACCCCGAAAGAACCGCGGTCATCACGAAGAATCCCGAACTGATTATGAGTGCGCAAAAAGCAGGTATCAGCACGGTCAGTGAATTCTGATCTCACTGGTCGGGCTTGTCCTTGCGGATGTTGCAGTGACGAGTCACTCCGCCGGTACAATTCTTATCCTCGCAACAACACTTCTCACTCTGGAAGTTCTTGTAACTACCGATTGCAGCGAAGACTACTATGATGCAGAGAATCGCGATTGCCGCGATGGTGATCATGTTCATGCTCCTAGGAATCGTGGACTATGATTTAAAGATTCCTAAATCTAAAACGTCTGATTTCGGGTGGATTAAACCAAGTAGTTATCAAACCGATACAGAAAGGTCCGGGGTTACCCCCCGGCTAAGTAGTTTCAATCCTGTTTCCTGAGGGAACAGTTGATAGGATTACAGTGTTCGCAGCCCTTGCAATTACCTGAACATGCGTAACACATGTCGTTGTTCTTGACCATCTTGTAGACCCTCCACGCAGCGCCTGCTACGATGAGGATCACGAGGATGAGACAGATGAAGGATGCTGCGTTCATATCACTGCACCGCCGCCGTTTCCTTCTGAGAGAGGAATTTCCTTACAGGGGCCAGAGGATCCTTCATCACGATCACGTAGACTGGGACTGCGATGAACAGAATCATCCAGAGGATTCCGAGGTTGAAGTCCCCCGCCAGGATGCAGGACAGGTTGTAGTAGATACCTGCCACACCGTATGCGGTCGCACACTGGTAGAAGATTCCCATGAGGGTCCTCCTCCAGGTCATGAGCTCCCTCTTCATCGCACCGATTGCCGCGAAGCAGGGTGCGCAGATGAGGTTGAACAGCAGGAAGGACATCGCGGTAGCCGCAGGGTGTGCCACACCGGCCAGGTACTTGGCCATAGCCGCCTTGGTAGGTAGATCGTCAGCGTCGGTGACTGCACCGATGAGGACTGCGAGCGTAGCAAGCAGGTTCTCCTTGGCCATGAGTCCGGTGATGGATGCCACGGTGAGTTCCCAGGTCTCGGTAGTACCGAATCCGAGAGGCATGAAGATCCAGCAGACGGCCTTTCCGATGCTTGCGAGGATCGAATCGGTCGTTGCTCCGTCTCCGAGGTAGGTGAAGGACCAGTTGAACGAGGACAGCACCCAGATGATGACTGCAGACAGCAGGATCAGGGTTCCGGCCTTCCTAACGAATGCCCAGGACTTCTCGGTAACCGAGGTGAGGACGTTGCGAGGCATGGGGGCGTGGTAGACAGGCAGCTCCATGAGGAAGGGCGAGGGCTTTCCTATGAATCCGGAGAACTTCTTGAGGAAGAGACCGGAGATGAGGATCATCACGATACCCAGGACATAGAGGCTGAGGGTGAGCAGTGCGCTGCCTCCGAAGAATGCGGCGATGATCACCGTTATGATGGGCAGTTTCGCACCGCAGGGTACGAAGGAGTTACAGATGACAGATACGTTCCTGTTGGATTCGTCCTCGATGGTCCTGGTTCCCATGATGGCGGGAACACTGCATCCGATACCGACGATGGCCGGGATCACTGCCTTTCCAGAGATACCGAACCAGCAGAACACACGGTCGAGCATGTATGCGACACGGACCATGTATCCGCATTCCTCGAGAAGTGCCAGCAGGAAGAACAGTACGATGATCAACGGGAGGAATCCCAATACAGCACCCACTCCGCCCACGATTCCGCTGATGATCAGGTCGTGGATCATGGGCTCGACGCCTGCGGAAAGCAGTGCCTTACCAAGACCCTGCTGCACCCACAGAACGAATCCGTCATTGATGTAATCGGAACCCCATGTTCCGATCTTCTCCACGACGACCCAATACACCACGTACATGACGATGAGGAAAATGGGGATGGCGAGGACCCTGTTGAGGAGGATCCTGTCGATCTTGTCGGAGAGCGATGTACCAGCATTAACCTGTTTGGGCTTGGTGACCGCCTGTTTCTGTATTTCCGCACCGGCGGCATACCTTGCGGTGGCAACGATCTGCACGCCGTCGTCATCCAGTTTCTCTTCGAGTTCCTTGACGATATCCTTGGCGGCTTTGAGGACGTTCTCGTCCATGTCAGCCTCTACCATCTGGTCGCCCTCGATGATCTTGATTGCGACCCACCTCTGGAGATCGTCCCTGATGGTCTCGGAAAGAAGAGGGATGATCCCCTCTATGGTGGCTTCGATGTCCGCGCCGTAGGTGATCTTCTTCGGGGGCTTGCCGGATTCGTAGGCCCTCTGCACCGCAGCTGCGATGTTGTTGGTACCCTGGGACTTCGTACCGATGGTTTCCACAACCTCGCATCCGAGAGCCTCCGAGAGACCCTCTGCGCTGATCTTCATTCCCTCCTTCTCGGCGACATCGATCATGTTGAGGATTACCACCATGGGTATTCCCATGTCCGCTACCTGGGAGACGAGGTAGAGGCTCCTCTCCAGGTTGGAAGCGTCGACGATGTTGATTGCCACGTCGGGTTTCTCTTTCGCACTGCCGATGAGATAGTCGCGTGAAACGACTTCTTCCGGGGTGTAAGGTGAAAGCGAGTAGATTCCGGGCAGGTCGACGCAGAGGATCATGTCCTTTGGCGCGTTCCTGATGAATCCCTGTTTCCTTTCGACGGTCACACCCGGCCAATTTCCGGTCTTCTGGATGGAACCGGTCAATTTGTTGAAAACGGTGGTCTTACCGCTGTTTGGATTTCCTATAAGTGCTGCGGTTATCATTCGGATCCCTCCGATTCGGTTTCTGCGGCCTGTTCCTGTTTGCAGCATCCGCAGTCGCACTCTTTCTGAACTGGTTCGAGCTCCACGATGCTGGCTTCGTGCTTCCTGAGGGTCAGCCTAAAGCCTCTGAGCTCGATCTCTATGGGATCGCCGAGAGGGGCGATGCGGACAACGGTCACGGTGACACCCTTGGTCAGCCCCATATCGAGGAGACGCTTCCTGAGCTGTCCCTCGCCCGTGAGCTTGATGACAGTGGCCTGATCGCCCACTTTCATGTCTTTGAACTGCATGATCATCCCCTCCTCGCCATGATGGTACGGTAGGCGAAACTGGACAGGCCGATGATGGCAAGCACGACGATGATTCCGACGGTGATCCAGTGATAGTACTCAGGATAGTCGGTTCCCTCTGCCTCCCAATTGGCGGTGAGAGCCATATCAGCGATGGCGATATCGGTCTCGACCCCATCCACATAGAGTTTGCTGTCCACGACGGTGAGGCTAGCGCAATCGCCATAGGCGTTGTCACTGGCGTCAGTCCACTCGGTCAGGGCATAGTAGGGGTTCTCGAATTCGCACTCGGCGATGGCGACGGTCATTCCGTCAGGGATCTCCTGGTCATCCATGGATTGGTCCTTGAACTGGGAATAAGTGATGTCGCCTTTGTCGAAGCTGATGGTGAACTTCACGGTACCGGGGCAGACCGCAGGAGCGGCTGCGGCACCGGTTCCGTCGATTCCTTCGCATCCCTCGGCTACATAGATGGTGTTAGCAAAGGATATTCCCTCGAAGCATCCTGCCTCGAGAGAGGCGACAGAATCGGGGAGGTAGAGTTTGATGCCGGTCTTCTCAGCACAATTGTTCTTAAAATCCGCGACGACACTGGTCACGGTGTAGGCAATCTCGTCTTCGCCGAAGACGAAGGATGTGACGGCGACTGCGGGGAGAGCGGTATCGACGACACCTATAATCCCGGCCTCCTCCTCATATTCGGTATCGTTGGTGACAGTGTAGAGGACATTGCCCACCTTGAAACCGGAACCATCGCCGATCTTCACTTCGGTGACTGCCTCCTCTTCCTCCGCTGAGGAAAAGTCGGTGAAGAAGACGGCACATGACGAAAACGCAAGGAGTGCGATAATCGCCATGATGGCCATCTTCTGTTTTTGTTCTGTTGCAAACATTTGGAAATTATCTCCTAGTCAGCGCGATCTAACTGGAATTCTGAAATAATTAGGTAATATTAAATTCATATGTTGAAAATTAGGAATACTTAATTCTAAAAAATAAGGAATGTCGTATTTTTTCCAAAAATGTGGGGAAAATACAATGGTTCGCCGATGAACCTAGTGCAGGATCACTCGGCACCGTCGATGTGGATCAACTGGGTGTTCTGACGCCTGCGGAGGCTCTCCATAAGTAGCGTCGCTTCCTGGTTTCCGGCGGATGCGGCCATGCCGATGTACTCGAATCCCTTCTGCGGATCCATCTCGACACCTTCGCCCCCGATGTACATCTTCCCGATCTGGAAGAGTGCATCGGAATCACCTGCGTCTGCCAACTGCTTGTATAACTCGAAGGCCTTGGCGAGGTCCTTGTCCACCCCGTCGCCGGAATAGTACATCGTAGCGAGATTGAACTTCGCGATGGGGATGCTCTCGGCACAGAGCGAGAACCATCTTGCGGCTCCCTTCCTGCCGCCTTCCATCTTCCCTTCGTAGACGAGGTTGCCCACACGGAACTGGGCCTCTGGCACTCCTGCCATCGCAGCCTGCATGAACCTCTTGTTGGAAATGGATTCGTCCCGGGGGACACCCATCTCGCCTTCGTATATGCAGGCGAGCTTGAAACTGGCATCCGAATCCCCGCATTCCGCCGCCTGGGTGTACCATCTGACGGCTTCCTCCACGTTCTTGGGGGTACCGATACCGTAGAAATGACAGTCGCCGAGACAGTTGTATGCCGGGGGGAAACCCGCTTCGGCACTCTTCACGAAGTTCTGGTATGCCTGGTCGGGATGGTGATACTCTCCCTCCGCCCAGAAGATGGTCCCGAGCCTGAACATCGCCGGGATGTTACCCATCCCTGCCGCTGCGGTATAGAGATCGACAGCACCCTTGACATCGAGGGGGATGGACTTGCCCGCCATCTTCATATCAGCAAGTCCGAACATACCCTGGGAGTATCCGGCATCTGCCACCTGACGGAAGATCTCCGCAGCACGGCGTCCCTCCTCCGCAGTACAGTCGCGGCTGATGATGCCTACCGCTTCCATGCACATCTTCTGGGCCTGTTCGGTGTCCATGCTGCATCATGCATCCCTTTTCATAAAATGATTGCCCCGGGCTGGAAACAACATTATATATTGAATAATCATTCAATTGAACAATCATTCAAATGATGGGATATCATGACTTCGAACGAATGCAAATGTGACTCCGAGGATTTCATCGACGAGATGCGCAGCAAGATGCTTGCCGACGACATAGCCGACGATGTGTCCGATTTCCTCAAGATCTTCGGAGACAGCACCAGGATACGCATCCTCTGGGCACTGCACGAGAACGAACTGTGCGTCCAGGGGATCAGCAGAATCGTCGGAATGTCGATTTCCGCCGTATCCCACCAGTTGAAGACCCTCAAGGACGCCAAACTCGTGAAAGGGAGGCGGGAAGGGAAGCAGGTGTTCTACACCCTGTGCGACGAGCACATCAACCTGCTCCTCAACACCGCCATCGAACACATCAAGGAGGACAGAAAGTGAAGCATACCTACGGAATAGACATCGATTGTGCCAACTGTGCCAGAAAGGTAGAGGAAGCACTCAACAGACTCCCCTATGTCGAATCCGCAACCCTCGTATACGTGGACAAGAGGATGATCATCCTCGTGAACAACGACGAGGAAGCACGCTACAGCGAACTGGAGAAGGAGATCGAAGAGGTCGCGAAGTCGGTCGAACCCGATTTCAGCATGTGGCCCTCCGAGACCCCCGCCGCCGTCAACAGCGGCAGCAAGACCAGGTACGAATACAACATCGACATCGATTGTGCCAACTGTGCCAGAAAGGTAGAGGAGGCATTGAACGGCATGCCCGAAGTCAAGAAGGCCACCATCGTCTACGTGGATAAGAGGATGGTCATCGAGATCGCCAAGTCCGATGCCGGACGCTACGACGAGATCGAGGCGAAGATAGTGAAGAGAGCGATATCCATCGAATCCGATTTCAGGATGTGGCCCCGCGACGAGGAAATCGTGGAGGAGGTGGAGAACGAGAAGAACTCCCTGATCCCCCGTATCGCTATCGGAGCTGTATTCGTGGTCTTCGGACTCCTGCTGGAGTTCGTCCTCCACTGGGCCGTAGACGGCTGGGACCTGCCCGGGATCGGCATGCGCCTGGTCTTCCTCATCGGACTCATGATCGTCGGTTACGACGTCATCATCACCGCCGTCAAGAACATCGGACGCGGAAAGTTCCTGGACGAGAAGTTCCTGATGACGGTCGCCACCGTGGGTGCACTGATCATCGGCGAATACCCCGAATCGGTGGCAGTCATGATGTTCTATCAGATCGGTGAATACTTCGAAGGCCGCGCGGTCGCAAAGACCAGGGCCTCCGTCAAGGCACTGGTCAACCTCAAGGCCCCTTACGCCACCGTGGAACGCAACGGCAGTATCATGACCGTCAGGACCGAGACCGTCAAGGTCGGCGAGAGGGTCATCATCAAACCCGGGGAGATGGTCCCCATCGACGGAAGGATCGTCTCCGGTGAATCCTTCATGGACACCAAGGCCATGACCGGGGAATCCGTACCCCGCGCGGCCAAGGTCGGCGACGAGCTGCTCAGCGGATTCATCAACACCGAATCCACCATCACCATCGAGACCCTGCGCCCCTACCAGGACTCCGCTGCAGCCAAGGTCCTCTCCATCATCGAGGACTCCGCTGCCAGGAAGTCCACCTCCGAGAGGTTCATCACGAAGTTCTCCAGGTACTACACCCCCATCGTGGTTTTCTCCGCGCTGGCACTGGTACTCATCCCCTCCTTAATCCATTACATGGATGCTTCCATAATCGCCGAGGGCGGGATATACTGGCTGGAGAAGGGACTCATCTTCCTTGTGGTCTCCTGCCCCTGTGCACTGGTCGTCTCCGTCCCCCTGTCCTACTTCTGCGGTATCGGAAACGCTTCGAAGAAGGGCATCCTGATCAAGGGAAGCAACTACATCGAGGCCATCTCCAAGACCAAGGCAGCCGTCTTCGACAAGACCGGGACCCTCACCAAGGGTGAATTCAAGGTCAACAAGGTCGAACCCGTCGGGATGACCGAGGAGGAGCTCATGGACATCGCCGCCTCCGCAGAGGTCTACTCCAGCCACCCCATCGCCAAATCCATCTGCAGCTATGCGAAGAAGAAGGCGGGCAAGGACAACTCGGCCACCACCAACGTCTCCGGAAAGGGGGTGACCGCAGTGGTCAACGGAAAGAACATCTCCGTCGGTAACACGAGCCTCATGGAGGACCTCGGCATCACTGGCTACCCTAGTGGCGACGAGGCGGGAACACATGTGTACGTGGCGGTCGACGGGGTATATGCGGGACACATCCTCATATCCGATAGCATCAAGGAGGACTCCAGGGAAGCCATCGAAGAACTCAGGAAGCTCGGTGTCAAGTCATACATGCTCACCGGCGACACCGCCAAGGTCGGCCACGCCATAGCCGAGGAACTCGGACTCGACGGATGCGAGACCGATCTCCTGCCCGGCGACAAGACCGCAAAGCTCGAGGAGATCATGCAGGGAGTCGAGGGTTCCACCGCATTCATCGGTGACGGGATCAACGATGCGCCCTCGCTCGCAAGAGCCGATGTGGGCTGTGCCATGGGCGGTCTCGGAAGCGATGCGGCTGTCGAGGCGGCCGATCTCGTCATCATCGACGACAAGCCTTCCAAGGTTGCGGAATCCATCAGGATATCCAAGAAGACCCAGAGTATCGTATGGCAGAACATCATCATGGCACTTGCCATCAAATTCGGCATCCTGGCACTGACCACTCTCACCGACTACGTGAACATGTGGATCGCTGTCTTCGGCGACGTGGGTGTGCTCATCATAGCCGTCGCCAACGCCACCCGTGCGCTCGGCGGTTTCAGAACCCTCAAGGTCGGCAAGGAGGAGACGAAGCCTGTCCCCGCCGGCACGGAATCCTGCGGATGCGGACACGGCGAATGTAGCTGCGGACATGAGCCTCACGAGCATGTATCCGAATGCGGATGCGGATGCGAGCATGAACACGGTCACGAACACCACCATCACGTGCACGAGGAATGCGGATGCAGCCACGAGCACGACGAATGCTGCTGCGGGCATGGGCATGAATCTGAATGTGGATGCGAGCATGAACATGGTCACGAACACCACCCTCATGAGAAGAAATGCTCCTGCGGTTGCTGTGACGAGAAGGAATAAACCTCTTCAGGGCCCCTGGGGCCCTCCCCACACCTTATTATATCGCACGCCCATACCCCAAATGGGATGCACGAATGAAGGTCGGTATTGACCTAGGCACCACATATTCGGTGGTTGCTAGATATGACAGCGAAACAGCGAGAACGGAGATTGTCCGTAACAAATACCTCAAGGACATCACCCCGTCGGTCATATGTTTCCTGGACGATGGTACAGTGCTCATAGGCGAGGACGCCAAGAGCATGCAGAAGGGCGGAACTGGATGTATAGCCGCCGTTTTCAAGGTGAACATGGGCACCAAGACCGTCTGCGCGGAAGTGGGCGGCACTAGATACCATGCTGAGAAACTCTCCGAGCTCATGCTCAGGGAACTGGTCAAAGAAGCGGAATCCACTTCCGGGGAGAAGATCGAGAGTGCGGTCATCACAGTCCCCGCATACTTCGACGACCTCCAGAGGACCTCAACCAAAGCC
>CAMNNR010000038.1 GCA_946545675.1 uncultured Thermoplasmata archaeon
GGCATCCTTCACCTCCGAGAGGTATTCGTGCAGATCTACGATGTGCTCTTCGAACTCTTCAGGCGTAATGTCCTCCGGGAGATCGAGGTCGTTCAGCATCTTATGTTCCCTGGCACTTTCCAATATCTGGGATATGAGGACCTCTTTCCTCTCGCCGGATGCGGTGGCTTTGAGTCTGAAATAGTCTTGGAGGGGAATCTCCACCTCTTCGATTTCCTTGTATTGCCCTGCCCTGGCCATGGTGGGGGGCATATGTCCGATGAGGACGGAGTTGATCCTCCTCTTGCATTGGATCCCCTCTCCTGGGTCATCCACTATGTACGGATACAGGTTGGGGAGTCCGCCTAGTACGACATCGGGGTCGCATTTGGCCGACATGCCCACATTCTTGCCGGGAAGCCACTCTATGGTGCCATGGGTCCCGACATGGATGACCATATCGGCTTTGAACACGTCGCGGATCCATCTGTAGTAAGCGAGATACTGGTGCTGTGCAAACAGGACGGGGTCGTGGATGTTCTGTTCCATCTTGTCCGCCAGGCCTCTCAGCGGCTGATAGCCGATGAAGACGTTGCCTTTGACGATCCCGGGGATGACGATATCCTCTCCGTCGACGCAGATGGTTCCCGGGGGTTCGCCCCAGTCCTTCCTCATCTGCTCTTGGTCCCATTCAGGTATGGATTCGAACTGCTTCCGGTATTCGGAAGTGCCGATCATATCAACCGCTTTCTCGCGGAGGGTCTTGCTGGAGAGGTTGTCAAGGTCATTGGTGACGCCTTCCAGCACCTCCTTGATGAACTCCTTTCCGTCGGCAGGGACATCATCCACGGTGTACCCTTCGGATGCCAGGGTCTGAAGGATGGAGACCACGCTCTCGGGAGTGTCGAGGCCGGCAGCGTTACCTATGCTGCCAGAATCCGGCCGTGACTGCCACATGAGGATGGCGACCTTTCTTCTGGACGGTGCGGTGTAACCTAGTTTGGCCCAGTTGTAAGCGAGATCCACGGTCCTCTCTATCCTGTCATGGATGGGAATCGCACGTTTCATTCCACTCTTCTTCGGGGTGTAGCATATGGGATAGCCGATGATATCCCCGTCGATTTCGGGGAAAGCCACGTTGGCAGTGATGTCATGTTTGTTGAGGCCGATCTTGTCGTTCTCGTAATCGTTGTATTCTCCTGTTACGGTCATTGCATGGATGACTGGGACGTTCAGTATGTTGCGGAAGTAGTTCTCCTCATCGACTGTACCTACACCCTTTGTTTCGCGGGAGTTCCCCATAATGGAGAACGAGGTGACTACGACCAGTACGTCGATGATCACTTCTTTCCCGTTAGTGAAGTATTTCATCAGGGTGGGTTTGGCACCCGGATTGTCTTTGGCTGAATAGGATACAGCGGAGTAGAATGCGGGGATGGTGTTCATCCCGCGGTCTTCGAAAGCCTTGACCAGCGCGTCGATCTGATCGAGATTGTTGTAGACCCAGAGTGTGCTTGCAAAAAGGATTCCTGCAGTCATCCGGTCCTCTTTCAGGGTAGGGAGATACTGTTCCATGGTGACGTCGCGGGGGAATCCTTGGTGGTACAGGCCCTCTGTACGCTGGAGCACGGGTTCAGGGGGATCCACATCGGTGTATCCGCAGAGTCTTGCCATGTAGCAGAACATCCCGTATTCGTTCTCCGCACCTCTGCTGGCACAGTATCTGCATACGCCTGCGAACTCATCATCGTTACCGCGGAATTTGTCACGGTGCATGATGGTGACCTCGGTGTTTCCGGAGTACAGAAGGACGTATCCCTTGCATTGTTCGAATGCCTTCTCGAGCTTGTGGAAGCGCTTGAAACGGGCTGTGTCCGACATGCATCTGAGAAACACGAAGTCTGAGGCCAGAACGTTGCGGTAAAGTTCCTGATAGATTAGGAGGTCATCGTCTGCATCATCGGAGTTTATGGCGAATACCTCGGGGATGATACCTAGGTCTTTGAGACGCTCCGCAGGTTCGGCCATAATTTTGGCATCAGCGGTCTGTACTGATATGACGGTTATCTTCATTTTATACACAGCTAGGGGTAATCTGGCCCGATGCCAGTTGGATACATCCTCGTATTAAATTTTAATATATAAGGTACGACATAATACGTTTGGAACGTACATCCAAGTGATGCTGATGCAGATTAAAATCAATGATCTTACATTTTCGTATTCGAGCGTACCGGTTCTGAAGAATATCACATTCGACCTCTCGGGATCCAAGTTTGTATCGATAATGGGGCCCAACGGAGTGGGTAAGTCCACCCTCATCCACTGCATCAACAAGATTCTCACTCCTACTGAAGGAACCGTCATGCTCGACGACCAGAACGTGACCGAGATATCCATCAAGGAAATGGCGAAGATTGTCGGATACGTACCATATTCTGCAAACGACACGTTCCCCCTGACAGTTGTGGACACCGTTCTCATGGGCAGGCACCCATACAGCAAATGGAACACCCTGGACCAGGATCTGGATATCGTTTACGATACCCTCTCGAGACTGGGCATCTCTCATCTTGCCATGCGTTCGTTCAACGAACTCTCAGCAGGACAGCACCAGAAGGTCATGCTTGCCAGGGGACTCGTTCAGGAACCCAAAATCCTTCTGCTGGACGAACCCACTTCCAACCTTGATGTCAGGCATCAGCTCGATGTCACCAAAATGCTCCGTGCTCTCTCTAGGGAGAAGGACATCCTCGTCATCATGATCAGCCACGATATCAACATCGCAGCCAAGTATTCCGACGAAGTCATAATGATGAAGGGCGGAACCATCTACGCTGTCGGTACACCAAAAGAGGTCATCACTGAGAATAACCTCAGGGAAGTCTATGGGGTGGAATCGGTGGTCATCGAGGATATGGGCATGCCTCACGTGATCCTTCGCGACGCGGTGCCGATGTCTGAGGACGACAACGTGGAGGAAGCCAAGTCCACTCCGCAGGAAGAGTCCGAAGTCGCTGCAGAATAAAAAAAAGATCCACCGCCCTTTCGGACGGTGTAAACGGTTTTCTGAGTTTTCTCAGATTTTCTTGTTCTTGATCAACCACATATCGATGGCGAAGAACGCTACAGCGAACAGTGCCAGAACCCCGAGTGCCCAGAATGGGAAGGCATAGATATCAAGTGTAGCAGCCCTGATGCATACGCTTGCCTCGGTGAGAGGAAGGGCGTACAGCAACGCTTGAAGGGCTTCGGGCAGGGAACCTACCGAGAAGAAGGTTCCGCATAGGAATGTCATCGGGGTGATGACAAGGGAACTGAATGTCGCCATGGTCGCGTGGGATTTCGCCAGAAGTGCAGCGGTAACTCCGAGCAGGGAGAACGTGAAGCACGAAAGTAACAGGCTGATGATGAACATGGGAGTCAGGTGAAGATATGACGGCTCCAGGATGTATCCGAGGATGAACATCAGGCTGGTACTCAGCAGTCCGCGGCAGATTCCGATCACTGTCTTACCGAGGATCATCGCAGCATCGCTGATGGGACACATCATCATCTCATCGAAGCACCTGTAGTAGAGCCTCTGAACGTTGAGCCTGGTGGATGTTCCGCTGAAGGGTGCGGAAAGACTCGACAGCGCTATGATACCGGGGATCACGAAGTCAAGGTACGGTACAATCACGCCGTTGACTTCGACATCGCCGGCTTTGAGTCCGTAACCGAATGCCAGCAGATAGAGTACAGGGAGTACGAGACTCGATACCAGGATGTTGCCGAAGGTGTGTCTCATGTAGCGTATGTCTCCCCACGCTACGTGGTAGACGTCTCTGAAGAACGACATCAGTGTCCCTCCTTCTTGGCGCCGCCGAGCATGAAACCGTTGTCGCCTATCTTGTTACCGGTCATCTCCACGAACGCATCCGAAAGGTTGGTCCTGCGGACGGTGACTGTGTGACTTTCATCCAAGGTCTTGGCGTATTCATCGGCTTCGGATTTGGTCTTGAAATAGACGTACTGGGTCTTACGGTCGGCACCGAAGTATTCGACGGTGAATTCGCCCAGTCTCTTGGCCAGGTTCTCAGGTGTGTCCTCGGCTATGATCTTTCCTTTTTCGATGAAACCAACCCTGTTGCAGAGGGATTCGGCTTCCTCGATGTAGTGTGTGGTCAGGAAGATGGTCATTCCGCCTTCGTTGAGTTTTCTCAACAGGTCCCAGAGTCCTCTGCGGGCTTGGATATCCAGACCCACGGTGGGTTCGTCGAGGAAAAGGAGCTTGGGCTGGTGTACAAGGGCGCATACGATGGCAACCCTCTTCTTCCATCCTCCGGAGAGTTTGTCGACTTTGTAGTTGTAGTACTCCCCGAGTCCGATGTATTCCGCGAGGTCATCGATGCGTTTCTTCCTTTCCGCACGGGGGATGTCCTGGTACATGGCATGCACCATCATGTTCTCCCATACGGTCAGATCCTTGTCCAAGCTGACCTGCTGCTGTATCACCCCGATAGCCGATTTGGCTGCCCGGGGTTCTTTCAGAATGTTGTGCCCGTCTATGAAGACGGTGCCTTCATCGAAGTTGGTGAGGGTACTGAGCACCCTGACTGTAGTGGTCTTGCCTGCACCGTTGGGGCCGAGGAAGGCGTACATTTCCCCCCTCTTGATGTGCATGCTAATCCCGTCAAGGGCGTTCTTCTCTCCGTATTTCTTGATGAGGCCGTCTACCGCGATTATGTAGTCGTCACTCATGCGATTACCTATAGCGTTGGATAATCAATCCGTTGTTATATATACCCATATCTAGGATTGTTAATCAAGCCAATTTCGTAAGGTTTTGTTATAATAATCGTCAGATATAGTCAGTTTTTATATAATATTGGATGCTATTTCCATCATCGACTCCCTCACAGGAGACGACTGATATAGGTGAGTGAATGAAAGGAAAACTTTACGGCATTGGGGTAGGCCCTGGAAACCCGGACCTCATGACCCTGAGAGCCAAGGAACTTTTGGATAAATCTGCTGTCATCGCATACCCCGTCAAGAAACTCGGCGAGGAAGGCGTCGCACTCGATATCATCAAGCAGAGGGTTGACATTTCCGGAAAGGAGATCGTGGAACTCCTGTTCAGCATGAACCCTGATGACGAGGTCCGCAAGAAGTGCAGAGCGGACGCGATGGAGAAAGTCTGCGGCCTTCTCGATGAAGGTAAGGACATCGCCATGGTCACTCTGGGTGACGTAGCGGTTTACAGCACATACATGTACATAGACAGGGACATCAGGGCCCGCGGTTACGAGACCGAGGTCGTCCCCGGTATCCCCTCTTTCTGCCACGGTGCCGCACTCGCCAGGCTCCCCCTCATGATCGGAGAGGAGAGCTTCGCAGTCGTTTCCCTGGCAAAACGCAACAACGAGAACGCGGAGAAGGTCCTCGACAGCGTGGACAACCTGGTCATCATGAAGGCCTTCGCCTCCATCCCGGCTATAGTCGGGATGCTCAACGAGAGGAAGATCCCGCTCTCCAACGCGACAGTAATGAGCAACGTCGGAATGCCCGACGAATATATCGGCCCTCTCGACCCTGAGCGCGAGTACGGCTACTTTACAACGGTTTTAATCAAGAAGAAGGTGTGAAAATGGCAGCAATGGTACATTTCATCGGAGCAGGTCCCGGAGACCCCGAACTCATCACAATCAAAGGTCAGAGACTCATCGAGGAGGCGGATGTCATCATCTTCGCCGGTTCCCTCGTCAACCCTGCGGTCCTCGACAAGAGGAGGAAGGATGCGGTCGTCTATGACAGTGCATACATGAGCCTCGACGAGGTCATGGACGTCACCATCCCCGCAGTCAAGGCGGGAAAGACCGTGGCACGCGTGCACACCGGTGACCCCTCCATCTACGGAGCGATCAGGGAACAGATGGTCAGGCTCGACGCTGAGAACATCGAGTACGATGTCATCCCCGGAGTGAGTTCGTTCTGCGCTTCCGCAGCCGCCTGTAAAAAGGAATTCACCCTTCCCTCTGTCAGTCAGACTGTCATCATCACTAGGATGGAAGGCAGGACCCCCGTTCCCCCCAAGGAGAAACTCATCGACCTGGCTAAACACCACGCATCGATGTGCATCTTCCTCTCCGTCGGTTTCATGGACGAACTCACCAAGACCCTCATGGAAGCGGGATATGAGCCAGACACTCCTATGGCAGTCGTGTACAGGGCTACCTGGCCTGAGCAGAAGATCTTCTACGGAACCTGTGCCACCATGGCCCAGATCGTCAAGGAGAACAACATCACCAGGCAGGCCATGACCCTGGTCGGAGGATTCCTCGGAGACGAGTTCGAACTCTCCAAGCTCTACGACAGCCACTTCACCACCGGCTACCGCAAGGGAAAGGATTGAGATGTCCGGAAAGCTCACAGTCGTCGGGTTCGGACCCGGCAGCAAAGGCGATATGACCCTCAGGGCGGTCGAGGCAATCGAGACCGCGGACATAGTCACGGGATACACCACATACGTGAAGATCCTGAAGGAGTTCTTCCCTGACAAGAACTACAAGGCAACCGGTATGATGAAGGAGATTGACCGCTGCAGGATGGCCATCGAGGATGCCATGGCAGGCAACAAGGTCGCCATGGTCAGCAGCGGAGATTCCGGAATCTACGGGATGACCGGTCTCATCTACGAACTGGCATTCGACATGAAGGCGGACATCGAGATCGAATCCGTTCCCGGCGTCACCGCGGCATCTTCCGCCGCCAGCGTGCTCGGTGCACCCCTCATGCACGATGTGGCGCTCATCAGCCTCTCCGACCTTATGACCCCCATCGAGAAGATCATGAAGAGGGTCGAACTTGCCGGCGAAGCGGACTTCGTCATCGCACTTTACAACCCCAAGAGCCACGGCCGCACCGAGTATCTCGGCAGGGCCGCGGACCTCCTCCTTAAATGCCGCTCTCCCGACACCCCCGTGGGAATCGTCAGGGACATCGGCAGGAAGGACCAGACCATGACGATCACGACCCTCGGTAAGCTGAAGGAGGCCGAAGTCGACATGCTGTGCACAGTCGTCATCGGCAACTCCCAGACCTACGCCAAGGACGGACTTATGATTACACCTCGCGGGTACGTCGCCAAGTACCTCGAGTAAACCCCTTAACAAGATATAGGTGAATAATATGGTATTTGAGATTATGTCTCCCCGCGAGATCGAGGAGAAGAGCATGGAAACCATCACCAAGGAGCTCAACGGCCGTACCTGGCCGGAGCCTGAGTTCTCCGTGGTGAAGAGGTGCATCCACACCTCTGCTGATTTTGACTACGCTGACAACCTCTGTTTCTCAGAGAACGCCTGCCAGATCGCCATCGACGCACTCAAGAACGGTGCCGACATCGTCACCGACACCAAGATGGCCATGGCAGGAATCAACAAGAACAAGCTTGCCACCCTCGGCGGTCAGGTCCACTGCTACGTCAGCGACCCAGATGTGGTGGAGGAAGCCAAGGCCAGAGGATGCACCAGGTCTACCGTGAGCATGGAGAGGGGATCCAAACTCGGGAAGCCCACCATCTTCGTGATCGGCAACGCCCCCACCGCACTCGTGGAGCTCGACCGTCTCATCAAGGCAGGCGAGTGCAAGCCCGCATTAATCGTCGGAGTGCCCGTGGGATTCGTCAACGTCGTCGAATCCAAGGAACTCATCATGAAGGCCGGTGTCCCCTTCATCGTGGCAAGGGGCAGGAAGGGAGGCAGCAACATCGCCGCTGCCATCATCAACGCCCTCCTGTACACCATGGGAAGGTAAACGGACAAAGGGGGAGACCCCTCAGGAAAACCGGAGGTGGAAATGTGCCAGAGTATATCATCGAAGCGGAAGGCCTTACCGTAAGGTTCGGGGATTTCACCGCTGTCGATAATATCGACGTATCGATCATCAAAGGCGAGGTGTACGGTTTCCTGGGCCCCAACGGAGCCGGGAAGACCACCACTACCAAGGTCCTCACCACCATGATGAAACCCACCTCCGGAAGCATCCGCATCGGCGGTCACCCCACCGACACCGAGACGCGCGAAGCCAGGGAACTGGTCGGCGTGGTGCAGCAGCATTTCGCATTGGACAAGGATATCTCCGTAAGGGAGAACATCATCTGCAGGGCGGTACTCCACAAGGTCCCCCGCGACGAGCTGGAGAAGAGGATGAAGGAGCTCTGCGAGGTGATCGGGCTCACCCCCTACATGAACAAGAAGGTGCAGAACCTCTCCGGCGGATGGAAGAGGAAACTGGCGATAGTCTGCGCTCTGATGCATTCCCCCGAGATCCTGTTCCTCGACGAACCCACCGCTGGTCTTGATACCCAGTCAAGGCACATGCTCTGGGACATAGTCCGCGTGATGAACAAGCGCGGTACGACCATCTTCATCACCACCCACTACATGGATGAGGCGGAGGCCCTGTGCGACAGGGTCAGCATCATCTCCCGCGGTGTGATCAAGGCCACCGGCACCCCGAAGGAGCTCATAGCGACCGTGGGAACTTTCACAGTGGAGTACGATTCCGAAGACGGTCGCAGACTGTACAAGTTCTTCGGGACCCGTGAAGAGGCGAAGGCCTTCTACGAGACAGTGGAAGAGCATAACGCAGTGGTACGCGGGACGCATCTGGAGGATGTGTTCCTCGAAGAGACCGGCCGGGCGGATTCCAAGGCATTAGAAAAGGCGTTGAGGATATGATGTCGTTCTTCAGTGATTCCTATCGTGTGGCTCTTTCGGACATCTATTACATGAAGAGGAACATCGTTCCGCTTCTTGCCACCTCTCTGGTCACTCCGTTACTCTACCTCGTGGCATTCGGCTACGGTCTCGGCGACGGGGTGACGATGAGCGGTGTATCCTACATCGCATACATGATCCCGGGAGTGGTCGCACTGACTACGCTGACCTCGTCATTCACCACTATCGCCAACAAGTTGATGGTCCAGAAGAGATTCTACGAGAGTTTCGACGAGATGCTTCTTTGTCCGATATCGAAAGCCTCGGTGATCTTCGGCAAATCCATACTCGGGATAATGAAAGGGATGATCTGTTCATTCATCCTTCTGATCATGGGGTATTTCATGACCACCGATCTCCAGATCACGTCCATGCTTATCCTGATGATCTTCCTTTCCTGCCTGGTGTTCTCGCTTCTCGGAGTGGCGGCGGGAATGATCGTTTCCGACATACCCAGGATGAACATGTTCAACAGTTTCGTCATCCTGCCGATGACCTTCCTGTGCGGTACCATGTTCTCCCTCGATGCTCTTCCCGGAGCG
>CAMNNR010000039.1 GCA_946545675.1 uncultured Thermoplasmata archaeon
TATCAAAAACGGCAGGAATTCGAGCATTGCGCGCTCAATTTTAATGTAATAAGTGGAGCCACGGGAGGGATTTGAACCCTCGGCCTACGCCTTACCAAGGCGTCGCTATACCTCTTAGCCACCGCGGCTCGTAGTGTCGAGTATCAACAGACCATACATAAACCTTTTGACACGGCCGGGGCTGCCCGAAATCCCATCGGATAGACATATCTGATATATTCGCATAGCAATCTGGAACATATGGCAAAAGAAGAAGCGGGTGTCACGGAACCCAAGGGACTTACCTTCGACATCCTCCTCACCACCACCGAGACGATTCCCGGGAAGCAGTACGAGATCATCGGAATAGTGCAAGGAAACACCATCCAGACCAAGAACATCGGGCGCGACATCACCCAGGGATTCAGGCACATCGCCGGAGGAGAACTCAAGGCATACGTCGACATGGTCTCCAAGGCCCGTGCACTCGCTACCGAGAGGATGCTTGAGGAAGCTGAGATGATGGGCGCTGATGCTGTCGTAGGACTCAGGTATGCCTCGTCCACCGTGGCCGCGGGAGCCGCAGAGATACTGGCTTTCGGAACCGCAGTGAAATACGTCTGAATCTACGACGAACACCCAATGGTTTATCACAACGTTGGCTATGGTGGCACATATGAAGAAGGAAATGAGTTCGTTCGACGTAAGCTCCCTTGTCAAGGATATGGCGGTTCTAGAAGACGCCCATATGGACAAGATCTACCAGTGGGAGAACAACGTACTCTTCCGTATCAACACCAAGAACGACGGTAAGGCGGATCTCTTCTTCAAGGACAAGAAATGGCTCTACCTGTCCCCTGACAGGCCGGAGACCCCCACGACACCCACCTCGTTTGCCACCTTCATGAGGAAATACCTCACCAACGCCCGCATCGGCAAGACCAAACAGGTCGGCTTCGACCGTATCGTCATACTCGAAGTGTTCAAGGCGGATGCGGATTACCAGCTCATCTTCGAAATGTTCGGCGGAGGCAACGTCCTGCTCGTACAGGAAGGGAAGATCGTTAACTGTCTCACCCAGAGGACTTTCAGGGACAGGGCCACCAGGCCCGGCGAGGACTACGTCATGCCCAAGGAGAGGTTCAACCCCATGTCGGCCGACGAGAAGTCCTTCTGCGATGTCTTCAGGACCTCGGAATCCGATACGGTAAGGACCCTCGCTACGGTCAACAACCTCGGAGGACAGTATGCGGAAGAGGTCTGCAAACGTGCGGGATGCGAGAAGGGCGTTCCTGCATCGGAGGTCACCGATACCGCTCTTGCCGAGATGTACAAGGCATTACGCACGATCACTGAGCAGATATCGGAGAAATCCGAACCCACGATTTTCCGCAAGGATGGGAAGATCGTGGACATCGCCCCGGTCAACCTGCAGATCTACGACGACTGCGAGAAGGAGTTCCCCGAAACCATCTCCCTCGCCGTCGGCAAATACATCGCTGAGATGGCCACGGCCGAGAAGAAGGAGTTCAAGGACCCCGAGATAGAGAAGCTCAAGAAGAGGATCGAGAAGCAGACCGAGACCGTTCAGACCTACCGTCAGAACGCCGAGAAACTGAAGGCCCAGGCCGATTCGCTCTACACCGAATACCAGAAGGTCACCGAGCTCCTGACCGTCCTCAACGAACAGTCCCAGAAGCTCAATTGGGAGAAACTCACGGAGGGTGCGCTGAAGATCCCCTACGTCGATTACATCGATCCCGAGAAGAACAAGGTCGCCATGAAGATCGGCTTCCTCACGGTAGAACTCGACTACACCAAGAACATCGACGCCAACGCTTCCGACATCTATGCCAAAGGCAAGAACGAAGCGGAGAAAGCGGACAACGCCGAGAAAGCACTCCAGGACAGTCAGGCAGAGCTCGAGAAGAAACAGAAGGGATTCGACAAGAAGGTGGCCATGGAACTTTCCAAAGCCACCCCCACCAAGAAGTTCTGGTTCGAGACCTACAAATGGTTCATAACCTCCGAGGGCAAGCTCGTGATCGCCGGAAGGGACACCCACTCCAACGACCAGATCGTGAAGAAGCATCTGAAAGACCCGGATGTCTATGTTCACGCGGATATCCACGGGGCCCCGTCCGTCATTCTCAAGGACGGTTCCAAGGCTTCCGACCAGGAACTCAGGGAGGCTTGCTGGTTCGCGCTCGCCCAATCCAAAGCATGGATGGCCGGTTCAATGGAAGGAGGGGCATTCTGGGCCTATCCCGACCAGGTCAGCAAGACCCCCAACGCAGGTGAATTCGTCCCCCGCGGTGCGTTCATAGTCCGCGGTAAGAGGAATTGGGAATACCATCTCCCGCTGGTTCTTGCCGTCGGCGAGATAGAGTACGAAGGCAGCAGGAAGATCATGTGCGCACCCACCGAGGTCATCGAGAAGTGCAGCGAGAAGTACTACGTTATCAAGCCCTCGAAAGAGAAGAACGGCAGGATCAACGGCGATATCGCCAAGGCCATGGAGGTTCCCGAGGAGGAGATCTCCAGGATTCTCCCTCCGGGATCGATCGAGATCGTCAGGACCGTATGGCCCAAGCCCGACGAAGAGGATGAAGAAACGAACGAATGACTGAATCCGTTCAAATTCTGTAAAATCCGAAAAAGTATGGCGGGCGTATTGGGATTCGAACCCAAGTCTGGGGCTCCGCAAGCCCTCAGGATATCCAAGCTACCCCATACGCCCGTGGATTTTATGCGGTCTTATCCTTTCGGATAGGTAAATGGTTTCTACCTTCAAGCCTCAGGGTGGCAGAGGTAGCGGGTGATGTATCCGGCGATCTTGTTCCTCATGGGGACGGTGGAAACGTCAGTCAGCTGGGCGACCATCTCTTTGTTGTTGTCGAAGTCCTTGCTGAATGCCTGAGGATATTTGTTGATCAGTTCGATGGATACTCTCTTGATGTAGGTGGGTCTTATTCTTCCCATATCGTTCACCGAGTTATATGCGTGTGTGATAGACAATCCATATTTAAAGATTGGTAACGGCTCATTCCTCCACTTGGATGAACTCTTTTCTCCTCGAGTGCCCGCAGGACTTCTCTCCCTCGGGGCAGGGGCCCCTTACACAGGCAGGGCCCGCATACGCGAAGATGACTGGACATACCTCTTTGCACTGTCTGAGCATCTCGTCGGCCATGTCCCTGATCTCCTTCTGGGCACGGGTACAGCACCTGAGGGTGAAGAAATGCATGAGCTCCCTTGCGTTCATGGTCACGGTGATGTTGGTGGTGCATCCGTTGGGCAGGACGTATCTTGCATCCTCCGCGAGGATGCCAAGGGATTCTAGTTTCCCGTAGGTGTCCCAGATCTGAATCATGAGGTCCTCGTACAGCTTCTTGGCCTCAGGATTGTCCTTTATTGTGTCCGGGATCACATAAGTGGGCTCGTTGAGGGAAACATACCTCTGGCTCTGTTGTGAGAACGAGGCTACCCTGTGCCTTACCAACTGGTGAGTAAGCGAGCGGGAGACGCCTTCCACGGAGAACGTGAAGACCGCGTGCTCGATGACGGAATGGTGACCCATGGCCACGACGCTCGAGAGCATTTTGGCTGGGTTTTTCATGGTGTCCACGAGCGTACCGGAGGGGTTCTCGGAATAACAGGAACGCGCTGCTGCGGCGCATACTCTGTCTGCGTTCGGGGTATAGGCTAGAAGTTTCACAATCATCTCAATCAGACTCCCAAAATTCCGTCTTGAGCTTCATGACCCTGTCCTGGTCCATAAGCTCCCACAGCCTGACGGCACGGATCTCCAAATCAGGCGGAAGCAGTTTGATCAGCCCGTCCACGTGGGCATCGCCTACGACAGCGACCACACGTTCATGGCTCGAACACGCCTTGGCGATCTCCTTCGCCATGTGCTCGTTGCGTTCGTCAATGAGTACCCTCACCAGTGTCGGATACTTCTTCCTCATGTCCTCCACATAGGCTTCCTGGTCCTTGTTATAATCACTCTGGGTCTTTTCCACCCTGCGCTTCTTGAACATGTTGTCGAGGGTGCCGGACATCTTGTAGCGGAGCTTCTCCCTGCGGGACATCTCGTCCCACATGCGGGTGAGGGATTCCTGTGCATCGAAGTCTATGCAGTAGATCTTGGCATCCACGGATTTGGCCGCTCCGATGGCCGCCACCATATCGGCACCGGCCTGACTGCGGTTCTTCTCGGAGACCTTCTCCTGATACTTGGCGGACTGCCTGAAAACGGGGGAGGATTTCTTCAGCCTCTCCTCATGGGTGGCGTCCGGGTCGATGCCCCTGGCCTCCAGATCCTTCCTCACGGCTTCCTTGTCACCGGTCAGGATATGGAACCTGAAGTCGTCCAACTCGATGCAGACCGCGTCGGGCCAGGCCTGTCTGACGAGGAACGAGACTGTCTCGCCGATTCTGAAGACATGGCCTGTGCCGATTAGCGTGAGCATACAGAACGAGAATACTCTCGGGAGATAAGACCTTACCTAACGACATGTTCATTCGGTGAGGCGCTTGTCATCGGAATTGACCGCGCACCCCTGAACCCATGGTCCGGAATAGATGGCCGAACCGTCAGCGGTGTAGTAGGTTCCCTCACCTTCCATCACACCGTTCACGAAGTCGCCTTCGTAGCGGTCGCCGGAGGGCCAGGTCATCTTGCCTTTCCCCACGGGTTTCCCATTAGCGAAATCCCCTACGTAGACCTCCCCCGAGGGCCAGGTCATGATTCCCTTGCCGGAGATCGTGTCGTCCAGGAAATCTCCCTCGTAGACCTTGCCGTCCGCCCATGCATAGCGGCCGTGACCATTGAAACGTCCGTTCCTGAACTCTCCGATGTAGATGTTGCCCGAGTTGAAGAAGAACGAGCCGTAACCGTGTTCAGTGGTACCGTCCTCGGCTACCTGTCCGCGATAGAATCCGTCCTCGTAATCTATCCTCACGAAATCATCGGGCGTTTCCATGGAGTGCCCTATGTAGAACAGGAATAATACTTTATTCCAAAAGAAGGTTGGATGCGGTATGCCTAGCAAATACGACCTCGTCTGTTTCGACATGGATGGCACTCTGACACGCACCCGCAGCACTTGGAGCTGGGTACACGAGTGCCTGGGCACCGAGGACGAAGAGGGCTACCAGCTGTTCATCAACCAGAAGATCACCGAACAGGAATTCATGAGGATGGACATCGAAGTCTGGAAGCAGGCCAAGCCGGGCATATGCAGGAAGGACCTGGTGAAGATCTTCCAGGGCCTGCCGCTCATCCAAGGCATCCAGGAGACAATAGCCACGCTCCGCGATGCGGGTATGAGATGCGTCATAATCTCCGGCGGCATAGATATCGCCGCGGAGATGATCGTGAACGAATTCGGTTTCGACGGATTCGCGGCCGACAGTCTCGCCATGGACGAGGAGGGCCGCCTCACCGGAGAGGGCGTGAAGGTCGTGGACCTTCAGGACAAGAGCATCTGGGTCAGGAAGTTCATCGAGAAATACGGGACCACACCGGAACGCACCGTGTCCATCGGAAACTCGTTCACGGACATCCCCATGTTCAAGACCTCCGGTTTCTCGATCGCGATAAACGCGGACGAATACACCGAGGCCGAAGCCACGGTTAAGATCAAGACCGAGAACATCGCGGATATTCTGGACCTGATCCTTTTCGATAAAGAGTGAAACTCACTCTTCATCGAGGTCCATGACCGCTTCGTCGGCGAACTCGAGCTGTTCCTCGTCCGCGAAGTCGTCGTCCATGGGAGTGGTGCTGCCGTCCCTGTGCCTGATCTTCGCATAGATGCGGACGATGTCCCTGGCCTCCACGGTACCCTTACGCCTGAGCTTATCCTTGGTCTTGATGGCATGAATGACGCAGTCCCAGAGGTCGAAATGCATGAGCATTCCGATGGTGAATTCGTCATCGGGCTCCGCCTCGCAGATCATGGGATAGGTCTTCTTGTAATCGTTGACGGAGACCTTGACGTTGAGGGTCCCGTAATACTTCACCCACAGTGCCTTGATCTCGGTGGCGGGTGCCTTCTTCCTGCGGCTGCCGTCGGGAAGCTCGATGTAGGTGACCTGCACGTGCATCCCGTCGTCGAGGTCGAACTCGTCTCCCACGGAAACGATCTCGTCCTCACGGAGTTTGGTGGATGTTGTCTCGGTGATGTCCTCGTCCGAAACAAGGACCTTGACGTCGAATTCCTTGGGAAGCCTGATGACGCCGGTGAAGATACGTCCGCATTCGGTGCACTGGAAGGTGCCATTCACATTGGACTTTCCCATCTTGGCCTTGAGGATCTTGTGTTCGGTCATGTCCTCGCAGTCGGGGCACATGTTGATTATCGTATCAGGAAGTTCTTCGGACATTTTCATCACCAACCGCGGACATCCCGCGGACTCTTTCTACGTGTTGTATGGTATCCCGCTTATAAACTTAGTGCGCGATGAACGGCTGATCGTGGCCAGGGACTATGACATCGGCGAATGCGACGATCTTCTTCATGCTCTCCATTGCCTGTCCGGGATCTACGTTAAGCTTTGGCGGGACGTTCTTGGTGTAATTGTCCTTCAGGGGGATGGCGTCACCGACTATCGCATAATGCCTGTCGGCATCGACGAACACGCTGACCGAACCTGGGGAATGACCTGGGGTGGGGACGATGCATACCCCCTTGGCTATCTCTGTTTCTTTATCGATCCTCACTGCATCTGGCACATCGCATTCCTCATCCTTATGGATGTACACCTTCGCCTTCTTGAACATCCCGTTGTTCCCGATATGGTCGGAATGACCGTGGGTCAGGATCAGGATATCCACGTCCTCGGGGAAGACCTTACCGATCTGCTTCAGCGAGGTCTTGATGGCGGGTTTCATGAATCCGCTGCTCGTATCCACCACGATGTTGTGATCGCCAGTCCTGATCAGGGTCGATGTGGACCAGGTCTCCTCGCATATGACGGAGCCGTCCTCGTTACGCTCCAGATGGCCGATCACCAGGATGTCGATGGAATTCATGATGCGGTATTGACACACAGGTTTAAACCGATTTACGGACATGCGTAAACGTGGAGTACAGACCGGACCTCAAAATCGCCTCCGACAAAGAGGTTTACCCCCCTTCCGACGACAGTATCCTCCTCATCGAATCGTTGGATATCCGCAGCGGTGAGAGGATTCTGGAGATAGGTTCCGGTTCCGGAGTCGTGTCCATACACTGTGTACTGAACGGCGGGAACGTGATGTGCGGAGACATTAATGCACATGCGGCCAAGCTCACCTGCCGCAACGCGGGACTCAACGGGGTCGTCCTGAAGGTTCGTGTGACCGATCTGTTCTCGTCCTTCCCGGAAAAATTCGACACCGTGATTTTCAACCTACCCTACCTGCCTGTGCAGGAAGAGGGCGAATTGGCCAAAGCCTGGTCCGGCGGAGAGGACGGACTCGGACCGTTACCTGACCTCCTGGCACAGTGTCCTGAACATCTGTTTGAGAACGGCCGTCTGGTAGTCGTCGTATCGTCACTGATGGACCAGGAGAAGCTGAATGCCCTGCTGAAATCCTATGAAGTCAGGACGCTCGGGGAGCTCAAACTGTTCTTCGAAGTCCTCCGTGTCCTGGAGATAAGATTCTGAGAAACCCGTGGCCGGAGCCACGGGAATAATTTTCACTGACCCAGAAGTTTCTTGATGGCGGTGGTGAGGAGCTCGTTGGCCTGCTTGCCGTCGATCTTTCCCCTGAGAGCACCCATGACGGGGCCCATGAGTCCGCCGATGGCACCCATGCCTTTCTCGCGCACGAAGTCCGCACGCTCGTTGACGATCTTCTCGATGATTGCCGCAGCCTCTCCCGCATCAACTGCGGAAAGGCCGAGCTTCTTGACAGTGGTCTCGAGGTCGGTTCCCTTCGCCATCTCCTTGAGGATGACGGGGATGGCTTCCTTGGCGAACTTGTTGGCCTTGAGTCCGGAGAACACCGCATATAGGTCATCGTAGGTGAAGAGGTCCACGTCGATGCCTTCGTGCTCGAGCTCCTGGAAGGTGTTCTGGAAGGTGGTGGCCGCCACGGATGCGAGGTCGAACTCACTGGCGATCTGACAGAACAGGTCGTCGCGGCTCTGCCTGACGATCTGGTGGGCCTGCTGTGCGTTGATTCCGTAATCCTTCACGAGACGTGCCTCGATCTGCTCGGGGAACTCGGGGAGGTTGTTCCTGATGCGTTCCAGCCTGACCTTGGGTATGGGAGTGGGAGGGACATCGGTCTCAGGATACATCCTGGCTGCTCCGGGCAGAGGCCTGGAGTACCTGGTGGTACCGTCGGGCAGGGGATCCCTGGTCTCCTCGGGTACGCCTTCGATGGCGGTGTTTGCCCTTCCAACCGCCAATTTGAGTGCTGCGGTCGCTTTCTTCTCGGGGGCGGCGCAGATGACGAAGGCATCGTGTTCGCCGGTCATTCCGAGGAACTGCCTGAGCTTGTCGACGTAATCCTGCTCGATACCGTAGTTGGGGAGTTCGTCGGAGTGGAAGATCCCCTTCACACCGACTGTGCGTGCGTACTGTGCCATCTCGGAACCGAGCCTGAGAGTCTTGTTGTCGCCGTTCATGACTCCCGCGAATCCGGGGAGTTTTGCTGCCAGTACACGGCCTTTGTCCTTCAGTGCGCCCGCGATGACCTTGGCGGGGCAGTCCTTGAAGATATCGGTGACGTCGACGGTCTCGATCTCTACAGGCTTGGTTCCCCTCTCCTTGAGGATGTCCCTGACCCTGACGAGCATCTTCTGCCTCTTGACCTCGTTGGATACGAAGTCGGGGAGGAGCCTGAGCTCCTGCACTCCCTTGATCTCGATACGTGCTCCCTCAGGGATGGAGATGTTCAGGTCCTCCCTGATGGTTCCGAGTCCCCTCTTGACCCTCTTGGTGGCCCTGAGCAGAGAACCGATGCGCGAAGCGACCTCGAGTACCTCCTCGGGAGTCCTCATGTCAGGTGCGGTGGCGACCTCGATGAGGGGGATTCCGAGACGGTCGGTCCTCCAGGTGACTTCATCCGCGGTGGTCTCGATCTTACGGCAGGCGTCCTCCTCCAGACAGACGGAGAGGATACCTACTTTCTTGCCGATGGCATCGATG
>CAMNNR010000040.1 GCA_946545675.1 uncultured Thermoplasmata archaeon
GACCGCGATGGTGATCGCAGCAAGGCTCTCGGCGGCCACTCCGGTGGATCCGCCGATGAGGAACGCATCGGTGCCGGCGTTCTTGAGTTTCCTGGCAATCTCCTTTGCGTTCTCAGGGGTGAGTTTTGCGGGGTCTGGATCCAGCAGAGTCAGGTGCATGGTTCCGTTCTGGATTTTTTCTTTGATGTACTCTTTCACGTCAATCATATTGCAACACCAAGTATGAATGAGATAAGTGCGACGAACATTGCGACTTTGGCGAGTTTTTCGGCTTTGTGCGGGTCCTTGAACGTAAGTACCGCACAGTAGACGAATATGGCGTCCGCCAATATGACGGTTGCGTAGAACATTCCGAACATATTGAATATGAACGGTATGAAACTGAGGGCCGGGCCCAGGATGAAGAATGCGGCTGCGACGATCGAGGCATTCTTCACTCCGATCATCATGGGGAGGGTAGTTCTGCTGCCTTCGTCGGATTCCATGTCCTCGATATCCTTTGCTATCTCGCGGCCAACGGATACGAGTGCGGCCAGAAGAGCGAGCACCCATACCTGGGAATAATTCCCGACTATGGCTCCTGCGAACAGGAACACCGCTCCTGTCAGCACTGCGATGCAGATGTTACCGATGAATCCCCTCTGCTTCAGCATGGTCTCGTAGCTGAACATCATAATCGCACAAACGAGGACCAGGGCAGCGCAGATCCAGCCGAGGAAGACGGAGAGGATCACAGCGATGGCCAGTCCGGCGATGCCGAGATTCCTGGCAGTCAGTGCGGAGATCTCGCCTTTCGGAACGGGTCTGTCCGGATGGGCGGTCTTGTCGATATCCGCATCGATGTAATCGTTGATCGAGTTCCCGCCTGCTACGAAAGCCAATACGATGAAGCATCCAATCAGGACGTTCAGCCATTGGTCGGTGATTCCGTAACCTGCAGCTATGAAGACGGAAACGAGGAGACCTATGATCCCCATCATTCCGTTTCCGAACCTGAACAGGCGGAGATACTTGTTCATGTTCCCCCTTATGGCCCATCCTTATAATAATCTCTTGCCGAAGATGTGGTAATGCCTGGACAGGGTGCCGTGGACATACTGCACGTAGACAGCTTGGAGTGTCATCGCATCCGTGTCGAAGACATGGGGGAGGACCACTCCCGCACGGCCTTCAGGAGTCAGGACCTTGGGGAAGGATTCGAGTGCTCTGGCATATATGCTGTCGATGTTCTCTCCGCCGGTCTTCGTGGACCTTCCGTAGGGCGGGTCGCATGCTACCGCATCGATCTCCGAAAAGCGTTCAGGGATGTCGCTGATGTCAATGGTCTCGAAATCGTGGAGAGGGAGTCCGTAGAACTCCATGTTCTCCCTGGTGCCGGCCACCATCTCTGGGTCGAAGTCGGAAGCGATGGCTTTCATGCCCATGCTGGCAGCCTCTATCACTATGCCGCCTGTCCCGCAGAACGGATCCAGTACGGTGCCGCCGCGTTTCACTCCCGTGAGATTGATCAAGGCCCTGGCGTATTTGGGGTGCAGAGAGATGGGGGAGAAGAACGGACGTTCGCTGACCTTCCTTTCGCGAAGCAGGTCCGCATTGAAGACCTTCTTTTGCAGATAGAGGTGCACGCGGTCGCTGATCAGCATGCGAACGATGACCTCTGGGTCTTTGAGATCAACATCGTTTTTCCGGGAGAATATCTCCCCGATTCTGCGTATGAGCTTCTGAGAATCCAAGTCCTTCCTGAGACCTTCGAAACGCTTGTGCCTTATGGCGAACGTCCCTTCGGGAAGGACCATGCTTTCCGCAGGAGAGATGTCTTCCGGGTCCAGAGAACCAAGGTACTCTCCCATCATGTGGGTGAGTGCGAGACGGTCGTTTATACCGTCCACGCACTCTTCGGGTAATTCCATCACGACATATCCGGGACCGTCAGCTATCTTGCGGCAGTTTCCGTCGCACTCGGTGACAGAGGTCGCCACGACTTCGTCGCGGGGCATGTCCCTGAGTTCGCCGAGTAGTTCGAAGAGATATGTCTTGTTCACGGTCGGGATGACGCATCAGTCCTTAATACCGTCTTCGGTCACGCTGAAGACGGCCTCTCCCTCAGGCATGTTGGGGGAGTCGATGAGTCTGGCGATCCTCTTGCCTGCCTTTCCCTTCCTGAGATAGATACGGAAAGTGGCGGTGTGGCCGACCACATGTCCTCCGATGGGCCTGGTGGGGTCACCGAAGAACGCATCGGGTTTGGCCGCGACCTGGTTGGTCACGACGATGGCCGCATTGTTCAGTGTGGCGAAGTTGAGCAGGTCGTGCATATGGCGGTTGAGGATCTGCTGTCTCTCCGCCAGGGATCCCCTGCCAAGGAACTCTGCTCTGAAGTGGGATGTGAGGGAGTCGACGATCAGGAGCCTGACCTTGATCTCCTTGGCGAGGTCCATCGCTTTGTCCACTAGGAGGACCTGGTGCTGCGAGTTGAACGCCCTGGCTATGTGGATCCTCTTGAGAGTTGCTTCGGGGTCCACTCCGAGGTAGTTGCACATCTGTATGATCCTCTCGGGTCTGAAGGTGTTCTCGGTATCGATGATGATTACATCCGAGTCCAATCCTCCCCTGTCCTCGGGCAGGGTGGCGTTTACAGCCAGTTGGAAGCACACCTGGGTCTTGCAGCTTCCGAATTCTCCGAAGAGTTCGGTGATGGACTGACTCTCGATTCCTCCTCCGATGAGCTGGTTGAAGGAATCGGAACCGGTCGTGAGTTTGGTGACTGCGGCACGCCTCTGCATGATGGCGTCTCCGGTCTCGAATCCGCCTATGTCTGCGCAGAGTTTTGCGCCTTCGATGATGTCCTGTGCTTTCTTTTCGCCGATTTCACAGGTCTCGGCGAGGTCGGAGGGTGCGGCGACAGCGATCGCCATGATTTCAGTATATCCTGCCTCGCGCAGTTTCTCTGCAATTGCGGGGCCTACTCCGGGGATGTCCTCAAGTGTCTTTTCAGCCATTTTTATCACCTATTACTCTACACGTCGACAGGAGTATATAAGGTTAAGAGGGGGAGATGGCCGAAAGTACCGAAAGTGACCGAAAGTGAGAATTTTTCGATTTTTCATTTCTTTTTACAGGTTATTCTTAATTACACGATATTTTCAAGTTTACTATTTTTCTTCGATAATCGGGGATGGTTCTCCAATAGACATTTATATAAAGGTGTGGCCAGTTCAGCCCTTGTATGGCAAAGAAGAGGCGTCTTATCAAAGAGGAGCCCGAAGAGGAGTATCAGTTTACTCCTACGGATTTTGACGAGCGTGAGTTCCTTCTCAAGGGTATCTACTCCACCAAGGTCTTGCTGCTCGGCCTCATCCTCGCTGTAGTGATGGGTATCATCACCGCTCAGATCGCCATCTTCCTCGGCAAGGGCTCGGTCGCTGCGGCAGTCGACACCCTTCTCGTGTTCTTCGTCTGCGCCATAATGAAGAAGCTTTTCGTTGCGATGCACGTAAGGGCGGATCTGCTCGAGACCAAGACAATGCTGGGTGTTTATATCATCTATCTGGCACTCGCCCTGGGAATATGCATCCTCTGCGTGAACCCTCCTTTCGCCTGAGTGCCCTGATGGCTGTCAGCATCCCCCAGCCTCCTGGAAGGGAATCTGCAAATACCCCATGGACACCATTGAACACATCCGATCTGCCAGAGAAAAGCCGGTTTTCCAACGGCAGTGTTCTCGGAGAGATGGAGAAACCCTCGTCCAGTCAATTCTTGTTGTAGGTGAAGTAGGCGATCCTGGAACTGTACTTCATACGACCTACTTCGGTCCCTTCGAACATCACACGCAATTCCATGTCATCCCCTCAGGTCGTCGGCTGTTAGTGGTGGTTCACTGAAAATATGGTCCAATTGATCATCGCACCCGATTGCAATCGCAAGCTGCCACAGGCTTTCGAGAGAGATCTTGCCTGTGCGCTCGAAGCGTTTTATCGTCCCGTACGATACTCCGCTCCTGTCAGCCAGTTCCAGCTGAGTGAGTTTGGCCTTCTTCCGGTAGACCTTGAATCTTGAGGCCAGATCAATCATCCGCTCTTCTATCGATTTCTCATGGAAGATATCGCTAAGCTCCAGATATGTCTTCATAATTATAGATAATATTTTGTCTATTTGTAAGTATATTTGACTAAATAGATAATATTTTATCCATAACATTGGCAGATTGGAGATCGTAATCGATCGAACACTTTATCAGGGGGGACAATGCCGATCGGGGTAATCAACGGCGCCAGATGGGCGTCGGATCGAGGAGTTCGCTCAGAACGGTGCGATCCCCTTCGGCTACCGTACGGTCATGATCCAGTATTTTGACCTTTGATGGATCGATATTCTTCCCTATGCCCGCCTGAGAAATCGTGTCGCGGAGCATCTCCTTCGCGGATATGTAGGTACGGGGGATGACCGCACACCATTTGCCGTCCTCTATGTACGGTTTCACTATCGCTGATTCGCCCCATTTTGTGAGGAATCCGTCCGCGGTAGCGGCATCTACATCAGGTCCTATCCTCTTCATGGATTTAGGCAGGCGGTCGCAGGTTAGCATGAATATGACCGTCATGGTCTTGCCGTCGTATCCGTGGGCTGCGTGCAGAACCACGAAGTCGTGGCGCTGGAGCTGATCCTGGAGTGCGTAGCGGGTCTTCCAGAGCTGGGCGTACATGTTGTCCTCGGCTGTGTCCGGTTTGTCGAATACCACCGATATCAGACGGAACATCCCGCTGTGTGCGGTGGCTTCGATTTGCGCATCGCTCAGGTAGCAGTTGCGGGGAGGGAAGAAGAACACTTCAGAGGGATGTGCCAGATAGTCTTTTGCGGCGACTATGAACCTGCTTAGCGTATCCTCGTGGACAGCCGATGCGACGTTCCTCTTGCGGTCTACCGGATCGTAGAATACCAACGGTGCGTGCATCTCCGGGCCCTCTTCCTCTATCCAGATGCGCATGCCAACTTTCCATTCATTCGCAGCGGCTTCGAGGACCCTTCTGAAGCTCCCGTATTTCAATACGAGGATTTCGCAGAGGTAGCCTGAGAATCCTCTGAAACGCGGTTCGGCACCATAGGTGCCGATGCCCTTCATGAACTTCTTCAGCAGTCTTATCTGTCCGTGGTCCTCGGGTTTCATACGGCTGTTCAGGTATTTGGTGTGGAATGGGGTGCGGTCCACAGCTGTCTCCATGTGTTCCGTGTCCTTTATGTGGATATTGGGGACCAGGTCCACGTCGACCCCCTCGAAGACCGCGCTGGTGTAGGGGTGCTCGGCATACATCCTGGTTCCGTGAAGGACCTTCTCGCCAACCTCAAGCCCGATATCGACCAATTCCCTGCGGGGGGTGCCGACTGGGAACATCATGAAGAGGTCCAGGTCGGGGCTGGCGAGATAGGTGTCTTTTGAGTAGGATCCGACGAACATCAGTTCTGCGTCTATCCCGTGTTCGTCCATGTATTTCTGGACGCGTCCTTTCAGCTCTGCGGCTATGGAATCGATGCGCTTACGATCCTCCAGTGTCGGAGTTATCTTCGCTATTACGTCGGATTCCAAGCTCATCTCTTCCCCTCCTTGGGCATCTCGGGCGACCATGGCGGTGCCCATAGTTCGTTATCGTAGGTCTTGGCTTTACTGAGATTTAGTTCTTCCCCGATATCCAGTACCATCAGGTCCTGTCCGGCTATGGTCTTCACCCCGGTGGCTTCCTCGCACATGCGGGCCTGTTTCTCGGGATTCTCCTTGAGCATGACTATCCCCATGTGGATGAATATACAGAGTTCAGGTTTCACCAGCTGGGTCATCTCGATGGCGGTGTCGGTGCACATGTGGTAGGGGATCTTGTTGTTGTGGGGGGTGGTGACAGGCAGTATCAGTACCCTGCTTCCGAGGTACTGCCTGCCGATGTCATCATCGTATTCTGTATCGCTCACGTATGATACGATGCCGTTCGGGGTGTGGAATCTGAATCCCACGTTGGTGGGATCGCTGTGTCTGGCTCTGCAGATCTCGGTTTTCATCCCGTCTATATCCAGAACATCGCCCGGCCGGAAGGCCTGACGGCGTGTGGGGAGCTTGATATGATACGGTGAAAGGCAGGGGCCTATGCCACCCTCGCCGTTAATGACGCTGGTACTCCCGTAGAGCGAACCTCTCTTCTTCCAACCGCCGCGGGTCATACCCTCGATGACGGATGGGGCATCGGAGTAGTGGTCTGGGTGGGCATGGGAGATGATCACCGATTCCGTAAGTCCCAGATCGTAGCGGATGCGGTTCATCTGAGTGAGCGCGCCGGGTCCGGGGTCGATATGGAGATAGTGGGTAGGATCACCGTGTTCGAACAGCATTCCGCCGGTGCATCTGGTCTGATACATGGTGGTATGCCTGCCCCCGCCGGTGCCCAAGAAAGTTATACGGTCTGCCATCCAATCCTTCCGCTCGGTATATGATAATGGTTTCACGATAAGTTCTACACGTTTATTTATTCTGGGTAACCTATACTCCCCTTATGATAACAGTTTTCCGTGACGCCTGGATCGTCACCCAGAATGCGAACCGCGACGTCCTCATCGGCGACGTGGTGGTCGACGGCGAGAAGATCGTCTCCGTCGGACCCAAATACAACGGTACCGGCGACAGGGAGATCGACTGCAAGGGGGACATCATCATCCCCGGACTGATCAACACCCACACCCACATCGCCATGACCGTGATGAAGGGTGTCGTCGACGATCTCCTGTTCCCCGACTTCCTGGATAAGACATTCAAGATCGACAGCGACCGTACCGATGCCGATCTCGCACTGGGAACGAAGCTCGGATGTATGGAGATGATGCTCTCCGGAACCACCACCTTCGTGGACTTCTATTACTCGGAGGATGTGGTCGCCAAAGCGACGCAGGAAGCGGGACTCAGAGGAGTGTGCTGCTGGTGCTGTCTCGATGAAGACAAGACCACTCAGAAAGGCAACCCGGTGCAGAACTGCAAGAACTTCTATTCCAAATTCAAAGGCGAGAGGAAGATCGTGCCCGGAGTGTCCCTTCAGGGCGTATATGTTTGCAGCGAGGACACCTGTGTGGAAGCGAAAGCATTCTCAGATGAGGTCCAGTGCCCCATCACCATGCATCTCTCAGAGACCAGGGGAGAGGTGAACGAGCACAAGAGGCTCACCGGGAAGAGGCCTGCTGAGTGGCTCTCCGATATAGGGGTCCTTGGCCCCAGGATGATCACCGCCCACTCCGCCTGGCTGACCCAGCGCGAAGTGAAACTCATGGGTGATGCTGGCATGTCCGTGTCCTCATGCCCTATGTCAAACATGAAACTCGCCACCGGGGGTGTCGCTCCCGTACCCGAGTTCAACAAATATGGCGTGAACGTCTCTCTCGGAACTGACGGCAGCACCACCAACAACACCCTCGACATGATCATGGAGATGAGGGTGCTCGGGCTCCTCCAGAAATCAAGCAGGTGGGACCCTACCGTGACCCCCGCACAGGAACTCCTGGACATAGTGACCATCAACGGTGCCAAGGCCATCGGCATGCAGGATCAGCTTGGTTCCATCGAACCCGGTAAGTACGCAGACCTCGTGGTTCTCAATGGAAAGGATCCAAATCTCAGGCCTTTCGTCCGCGAGAACATCATCGCAAATCTTGCTTACTCCCTCGAGTCCCAGAACGTCAAGACTGTGATGTGCCAGGGGGACATCGTGGTGGAGAACAGGAACATAACCACCTTGGACAAGGATGCTCTTCTCGCCCAGTCCGAGGGCGCTTGGAAGACTCTCTGTCTCAGATGAAAACCATGCCTCTGACTCATATATCGAGTCAGGGGATTTCCTTTTAATTGGTCCCTGCGACCGGTTCGCGAGGCCTGAATATCAGGAAATCCTCGATAAGCTTGTACATGGTCGCGCCACAGAGTCTGTCCAGGTCCCTCATTATCTCTATGGGTGGCTCGACGAATCCCTTCCTGATCCAATCGATTGCCTGTCCGGCGAATGCGAAAGTGATGATGCGGCTTATGTTCTCCCTGCTCTTCGCACTTCCGTAGTCAGAACAGGTGAGGAAGAACTGTTGGACAACGTTCGTTGATATCATGGCGATCAGAAGATCGCGGAACTCGTCCCACATCTTTGATTGGTAGATCTGGGTGATGAGCCAATCATTGCTCTTGAGAGTTGTAAGTAGGCGGTACATCTCGTTCTTCCAACGGTTCTTCTCCAGGGAGTCATAAGATGTATCGCCGTTTTCGTTCAGTAGAATCCACTTGATGAGATCCATGGTGCCACGGAAGTGATAATAGATGGTTTGTCTCGCATAACCGCAGCGTTCTGCAACACCGCCCATAGTCACGCGGACTATTCCCTTTTCTCTCGCTTCCTGCTTGAAGGACTCTATTATACTGAGATCAGTGGAAACAGACATTGTAGACAAAATGTTGACACATATTTAAAAAACTTTCCATGACGGCCGGAATATACGATTTTCGTAAAAAATCGACAATCCACGATTATCCGATGCTTGAAAATGCCTCGATTTCTGATGGTTGCGAGTAATTTTGATCAGAAAATACAGTATCGAACCAACTCTTCGATGTATTATTTCATCAGAATCCAATGTGCCAGATTGTTGGTTTGATTTATCGTCACTTAAAAAAATCAATTGCACTTAGAATCGACAATCAACTAAAGATTGCAAAAGCCCATCTGCAGACTAATCGGGTGTTTTGGAAACCGGTACCCTGCAATTCCCGTTAATTCGGTATGAACTATTTGGTTCAGGGCAGAGAAAGTATCATAGATGGAAGTTACGCAATCATCGATTTTAATCTGATGGCAGTCAACCTTAGATGAAATCGATTTTAGCACTAGGTTTCATCTGTTGTGCCTGTACGCGAACGTCAGGCTATTCATC
>CAMNNR010000041.1 GCA_946545675.1 uncultured Thermoplasmata archaeon
GTCCCGAACACAGGTTCGAGCAGGGTGGTAAGTGCCACGAAAGCCGCCTTCTCGAACTTCAATCCCCAGTTGAAAATCGAATGACCCAGCAGGGTGCAGAAGACAGCAAGGCCGAGGCCGCAGAGGAGGTTGTTCGTACCGCAGTCCAGAGCGGATATGTCGTCTGCTGCTATGATGATCAGCGAGACCAACGCAGCGGTGGAGTAGAGCACCGAGGTGTAGGCGAGGGTAGAGACCCTGCCGCGGACCTTCCTGCCGAAGATGGTGTTCAGAGCGAACATGAAAGCCGATATGAGCGCGAGGCCGTCCCCCAGCAATCCCGTCCCCAGGTTCATGTCGCTCAGGGAGATGATCACGCACCCTCCGAAGGTCACGGCGATGATCGCCCACCCCTTCTTGGATACACTCTCGCCGAAGAACACAGCCATGATCACGGCAACGAAGAACACGGCGGTATCCGTCAATACCAGACAGGAAGCGATCGAGATATGGTCGAGGGATTCGAAGTAGGTCGCGAAGTGCACCGCGAATACGATTCCGGACAGGATGCTGAGAAGTACATCCTCCCTCCTCATGCCGAGCAGATCGTCGCCGCAGAGGATCAGAGTGGCAGGTACCACCACAGCCGACGCGAAGAACATCCTGTAGAACACCAGCACCATGGAGGGGGCATCCGACCATCTCACGAACAATGCGGAGAGCGAGGCCATCAGGGTCGCCGCGACGATGACCGTTCTCCTGACCGCTGTATTCAAGAGCCCTCACTCTCCTTCGTGTCACGTCTCGTATACCAGGCAGCGAGTATCGCGCCGGAGACGTTCATGCCCGATAGTTTCCCATCCACCATATAAAACGATGTATCTGAATCGGCAGAAATCTATTATCCAGCAGATACTTAACGCGTGTTTAGCGAGATAATATAAACGGCCGTAAAGATTCGCTCCTCATGATAATAGCGGCAACCTATGCGGACGGACAGATCTTCCAGCACTTCGGCCACACCCAGCAGTTCAAACTGTACGAGGTCATCAACGGCGAGATCAAATCTTCCAAGGTGATCGACAACGGGGGGAACGGACACGAAGCCCTCACCGTATACCTCAGGAACCTCGGTGTCACCAGGCTCATGTGCGGAGGTGTCGGCGGAGGAGCGATCGCAGCCCTTGCGAACATGGGCATCGAGGTCTTCCCCGGACTCGTCGGGAACCCTGATGACTACGTCTTGAAGATCGCCAGCGGCGAGATGGTCCCCAGTATGAAATCGAACTGCGACCACCACGGCGACCACGGCTGTCATCATTGATTCTACAGCAGGCGGGGTTTCCCGTCTGCAAAACCCTTCAAACCGAGACCGGACATCCAAACGCATTTCGAGATGTTGTAAGGGTACTTCCCTATGCGCATGAGGGCGCGTACGTAAATTATAATATATGCGCGTAAACTGGGGGACTCGATGTCGTTGGATCCCGAGTTGAAATCGAAGTTCCCTTCGCTGTTCCTTCTTTCGTTCAGCACGTTCTTCGTCTGCGTACCTGCAGCCTTCACTCAGGTGATCTCCTTCGACCTGATGCTCGAACTCAACGCGTTCCCTTCCACCCTGTACGCGTGGACCTTCCCCGCCTTCGTGGCAGGCGAATGTGCCTCCATGGCCCTCTGTGCCTGCCTGATCGACAGGTGGGGGAGGAAGCAGCCCTATCTTCTGGGTTCGGTCATCTTCGTGGTGTTTACGATGCTCTGCGCCCTATGCACGGAGATGGCTCCGTTCGTGATCTTCAGGGCAGTGCAGGGATTCGGTGCGGGATTCGTCATCGTCACCTGCATCGCGCAGATCTACTTCGACGTGCCCAATAAGAAATTCAGGTACACCGCCAACGGTATAATGTCCCTCGGTTTCGGTCTCGGAATGCTCACCGGAATCTTCGCGGGAAGGGCGGCCGTGGATACCATCGGATGGCAGCCCGTGTTCTGGGTGCTGGCGGTGCTGCAGGCCCTCGTCACCCGTCCCGCCATGGACATCCTGGCACACGGCGAGACCAGTACCATGAAGGCTGACATCCCGGGAGCCATCGTGCTCTCGGTATGGGCAGGATTCTTCGTCTACTTCCTGCAAAAGATCAGCGCGGAATGGTCACCCTATTCCACCGAGGCCATGGGCGGATACATGCTGATCCTCACCCTCTTCCTGCTGTTCTTGTTCGTGGAGGTGAAGAACCCCCACTCCGTCTTCCACCGCAAACTCCACGGCGGGAGGCTGATGGTGGGCTCCCTCATCTTCATCGTCTTGTTAGGTGCCATCGATATGGGTGCGGTGGGGTGCATGGTGAAGATCGCCCTCTTCACCTATCAGATGTCCGTTCTCGAAGCGGCACCCTTCTTCATCATCATGGTCGTGGGTGCCGCCACCACTGCGATAGCGATATCCGAGAAGATAGACGAGACCGGCCACCTCCCGTGGCTCCTCCTCAGTGCTGTATTGTCGCCCATCGCGTTGCTCTCCATGCTCCTGGTGAGACCGGAGGACCCTTCGTTCATGTTCGCGCTCCACCTGTTCCTCCTAGGTCTCGCCATAGGGTGCCTCGTATCCATGCTCAACGCCACCATCCAGAACCGTACCAACCCCGATAACAACGGTGCCTACATCTCCTTCGCCATCATGTACCGTACAGTGGCCCTTTGGCTCGGTTACAATTTCTACACGACCATCACCAACGTCTACATGAAGGACAAGATCGGAGAGACCATCGACTACTGGAATTCGGTCCTTCCCGTGAGTCTTCCCTCCGATACAGGATTGGCGAACCTCCTGGTTACGCCTCTGAGGGAGGTCATCATGATGATCCCGGGCCTTGATATGGACATCGCCACCATCTTCGCAGACGGTGCCGCGCTTGCGCTCGTGGCAGGCGCAGTGATATTCGCAGTCGTCGCGATCCCGACCGCATTGCTCCTCGTCGGGAAGGAGAAGACACTATGAGCCGCATCGCCCCCGTATCCGTAGCGGTGCTGCTCTGTTTCCTCGCAGCATTCGCAATATCCTCTCCCTCTTCGGATGCCGCATCGGATATCCACTTCAGCGGGGATCACGTCTTCACGGATGACGAATCGTATCCCGATGGGTCCACCATAATCATCGATTCCGGAGCGAAGGTGAACGTAGGTTCCTTCACCTGGACCATCGGGAAGAATTCGAGCATCAAGTTCGAAGGTGCGGCCGAGATAACCTGTACCACAGGTAAGATCTCCGTCGGTGCCGACACCTCCCTGACCATGTTCGGGACCCTGATCAAGGGTTTCACGTATGATGCGGAATACACCTTCGACGGCACCGCGGTGTTCTCCGGAGTCTCCTCGCAGACCAGTCCCGCAATCAGTTTCTCGGATGCCGGCACAGTGCTCACAATCAGCTGGGAGCAGTCCAAGATGGAGATCACCGACTTCCTGATGTATCAGGAACTAAACGGGGACGACCTCTCACGTATAGTGGGATTCTCGGCGTTCAGATACACCAGTTCCGTCTACGAGAGCGAGAAACTGGTCTCCAGCAAGATCATCGAGGTGGCCGCCGGAGAGACCGATAAGACGATCATGGGAACCATTCACGTCAGTGCAAATACCGCAGACGTGACCTTCGGCACATTGAACGAGGTGAAGGTAACCTCCCGCTACACGGAATCGGACCTGGTCAGCACCACCACAGTCAAGCAGATCACCGGTTTGCAGGCATCCATTGCAGCTACCGGCATGGCCCATATCACGGCCTCCGCAGAACAGATCGATATCGTGAAATCCGTTGCTGGCAAGGAGAGTAACAGTATTTCCCTGGCAGATGTCGACGTTGACACCAACCTCAACATCCGTACACTGTTCAAGATAGTGGTAGAGGGAGTGGAGGGATCATCCCCCGATTGGCTTGAGGACCTGGGACTCACCGCCGCATCCTGTACTATCAAAGACATCAGTCTCGGTACTACCACGAACCTCACTTCGCTCTCCCTCACTATCGACAAGGATGCTACCGATTATCTCACTGTGGTCGCGAACGAGGGCGACAGCAAATTCACTGTCACCGCCTCGGAAGTGGTGTTCACCAAGTTCGGAATCAACCGCTATATGGAAATCAGCCTGGAAGCAACGGTGCAGGACCTTACCGTCAAGAAGGAGGTCTCGGGTGCCCTTGCCTCCAAGACGACCCTCACCAACCTGGGTCTGAAAGTGGAGGATCTGGACCTCAAGACCATGTTCATGCTGTACTCGAGGACAGGTACCAAAGCGATACAGCACCTGCTGGACAGCAGCGACAAGGTCGACCTCAAAGCCGATTCCCTTACCATGGACACCAACGGAGACGGTGTCGATGACGCCACCATCGCAACCCTGTCAGCCGTGTTCCTCACCAACACCCTGAAGCTCTATACGATGACCGTGGAGTTCGGTTCACTGGATGCATCCATCCCCATCAACGATAAGACCGCTACAGTCAAATTCGGAAAGACCGGGCTGTATATGGAGAGCTCCGGTTCCATGTCCCAGTGTCTCGATTTCCTGCTAAGCGGTTCCGATTTCACCTCCGACGCGCATGCGGAGATCCGTCTGAACCTTTCCGGGTTCACGTTATCATATCCCATCGAAGGTGGTACCGTATCCCTCGAAGGTACGCCCTCCTCCGCCACCACTCCGCCGGATGCCACCATGATGATATCCATGAACCACTCCGAGATCCTGAAGGCTACGACCCTGTCCGGGAAGATCACCTACATCGGCCATACCGTCACCGCAGAGGTTCACAAGGCCTATACCGAACCCGCAGGTAATTTGGACCTTGTCCTGAAGACCCGTGACGGTTCGGCATCGTTCGAGTTCGAGTTCGGCAGCGGCATAGGTTTCTCCGTCAATCTGAACGTCCCCTGGACCTTCGAACTCCAGTATTACGGTATCAGCATACAGGCCGATGCGGGAGTGTCCAACATCTCCCTCACCCACGGTAGGCTCGGAGTGGACGGGTTCGACATCACCTCGACCGGAGCACTGGGCATCCCCGCACTTCTGTCCCAGAAGGATTTCACGCTGGATACCAGGCTGACGATGGAGGTCAATTCCCTCAAGGTGTATACCGACAATCGCTCTTCGCTCCGTGCCGATATCTCGGACATGGAATTCGAGGTAAGGAAGATCAGTGCCGATGTGAGGCACGGCGTCAGTATCGATGCCGCCCTGCAGAAGATCATCGCTTCCTACGTCGCTGCCGACGGAAGCTTGGTGGAGAAATCACTAGGTCACCTCAACCTGTCGAAGGACCTGTCGGGTGCGGAGAAGGGGAAGGGACTGCTCGAGACCGTCATGGTCTGGGTCCTCGTCATCAGTGCCGTCGGTTTCGTCGTTCTCGCCGCTATGCTCATTAGGCTCAGGATAAAGGAGCCGGAGCTGTTCGCCTTCAACGAGCACACCGATGAGGGAACAACAGCCGAGACCGTCCCTGAAGGTGATAATCCTGAGGGATCGGAAGAAACCGCAGTTGAGACTGAAAAGGGTCCTGCAGAAGACGCAGGCGAGATGAGGGAACAGACCGAAGAGAACCATTCCGAACCGCAAGACGGGGAATCGGAATGAACCCTCTGGGTCTATGATTTAAGCTAGTTCTGATCCCGGGACTCACAGGCCTCTCTTCATCGATCTGATGCGTCCCAGGTATCTGATGTCTCCGTGTTCGATCTCGTCTTTCAAGGCTCTGACGATACGCTTCTTGTCCCGATGGTTTCCGGTATTGACAGATAACGGGCAGCACAAAGGACATGGAAACCGTAAATACCCCTCGCCAATACACGGGATTATGGAATTGGGTGCCTGGGTCAGGAACAATTGTCTTCTGACGATATCCGCCATTCTTGCGGCGGTATCTTTCGTCCTGGTCCCAATCGATACCATCGTGTCCTATGATTATTGGAGGATTCTCCTCACCATCGGGACACTTCTTTGTTTCCTGTTAATCGTCGCAGGCCTGCGGGAATGCGCGGTGCTAGACGTATTCGCCAAACGCGCGGTGGGGAGGATAACCTCGGTCACCTCCCTGTGTCTGGTACTTGTGTTCCTGCCGTTCTTCTTCGCAATGCTCTTCACGAATGATGTAGCGCTGGTGACCATGATCCCGTTGGCTATCGTCATGCTCGATAGGGCGGGTATGAGGGGACACATACCTTTGGTGATCGTCCTTCAGACCGCCGCCGCCAACGTGGGAGGTTCTCTCACCCCCTTCGGGAACCCCCACAACCTCTACATCTACAACCTAAAGGATGTGTACGGTTTCTCCCTCATGGATTTCCTTTCCGCATTGTTCCCCGTGGTCGCGACGGGGGCGGTGGTGATATTGATCATGACCCTGCTCGTGAAACACAGGCCGTTGGAGGCAGATGCGGGAGGAGAGGTATCTATAACCGATAAAGGGACGGCAATCGCACTTGCGGTATTGTTCATTCTGTCGGTGCTGACGGTGGTTACAGGTTTCCCGCTGATCGTCACTTTGCTGGTGGTAGTGGCGGTAATCACCTGGAGGATGCCCCGTGTGTTCCTGAAAACCGATTACACCATACTGTTCGTTTTCTTCTTCCTCTTCGTGTTCGTCAACAGCGTGGCGAACATCGGGTCCGTAAGGGGATTCCTCGTGGATTCGTTATCGGCAGAACCGCTCCTGACATCCGTGTTGGTGAGTCAGTTCACCAGCAACCTCCCTGCGGCAGTGATGCTTCAACCGTTCACGGACCGCTGGGATGCGGTACTGGTGGGAACGGATATTGGATGCTTCGGAACACCGATCGCATCCATGGCCAACGTGCTGGCGATAAGGTTCTACCTGAGGGAGAGGGATGCGGATCCCAGGAAGTTCTTCGGAATCTTTGCGGTAGTGAACGTGCTGATGATAGCAGTGATGTGTGCTGGATGGTACCTCTTCGGATGATGCTCATTCGATGAGAGGTATCTTGCCTGAGAACAGGCGGTAGAGCAGGTCGGTCACCGCATCGACGTCGATTTCGCGGTCGTTCTCGAGTGCGTTCAGGAATACACCCATGAAACCGTATGCGTGGACGGCAACGGCCAGTTCCATCTCCGAAACGGTCATCATACGGGTGAGTTCGGAACCAGTGACGAAGCGTTTCCTCATGGAGTTTTCGATCAGTTCTACCATTACCTTCTTGTGTAGATCTTTCTTGGAACCGTTGTAGATGGTCCTGAGGAGGTTCATTTTCGATGCGAGCCCGTTTACGACAACGCGTATGCTTTCCTTCGGATCCTTCTCCTGCACACACTTGGTCTCGAGCTCCTTTGCGACACGTGCCATAACATATTCGAGAAGATCCTCCAGACCGCGAAAATGGTAATAGAATGTCTGCCTCGAGACACCACTTTCACGAATGACGTCCGTGACATTGACGTCTCCGTTACCGCCTTCTATGAGGCGCAGATAACTGTCTGCAATAAGGTCTTTGGTAATCTGTTTGGCCATGCATCCATTAGTACGATTTTGTTATAAAAAATAATTTATTTATATTGGATATAAAAGGTGTCAATATTTCTAGTCGCAGATTTTCATTCCAGCGTGGATCAGAATCTCATTTTGAGGCATACCGTGTCGAATCTCTGACAGCAGCTGCATGCCCCGTCCTCGGTAAAACCCATCCTCCGGCAGAGCGAGTTGTAGCGACCATGGCGGTAAAGGGAATGTATCGAAACGGATTCGCTGCCTTCGTACATCTTCAGGGTCATGAAGGATCTCAGGAGCCGTTCCCCGGTATCCGCAGGCGCGCCCTCCCGGACATAGAGTGCATCTATCCTGCCGTTGCGGAATGCTAAAATCCCCAGGGTATTGCCGCCGTCCTGGGCCAGTAGCGTCTTCCCCAAATACGGGGCGGAATCCACCAGTCCGTTCTCCCGGCGGTATTCAGAAATCGCCGAATCCCTTCCTTCGGGGCATTTGTCTCCGTCGATCACGGTCGTCATGGTATGGTTTTCAGGAAAACAACCCATCGATAAAATGATTGTCTGACGGGTGCGAATCGATCATTCAGACGATGGGCGATGCTTATCTCCCCATTCGCACATCCCGTCGAGTAGAGGGATCAGCGACCTTCCTGTCTCCGTGAGGGAGTATTCGACCTTCGGAGGTACCTGGGGATACATCTCCCTGTGGACCAGCCCATCGTTTTCCAGTTCCTTCAAAGCGATACTCAGGGTCTTGTCCGATACCCCTGAGATGTAGCGCTTCATCTCGTTGAATCTGACCGAACCGAATTCCATGAGGGTGTACAGGATCGTCATCTTGTATTTCCCGTTGATCAATGACAGGGTATAACTGAATCCGGTATTGCAGAGGTTTTCGTCTGCGATGCATCTGACCATTATACTTTCTCCAAGGTTAGTATCAGTAATACTAGTTAGTACCATACTTAATTACATTTACGTATTTAACACATGTATGAGGTCTTCCATCGAAGAATACAAGGCAGTCGAAGAAGCAGCAAGGAAATTCACAAAAAGTGTAGCTGAGGGCAACAGTTCCTATGCCAAGGAGCTTTTCACCAAGGATGCAGTGCTGTTCGGATTCCTTGACGGCAAGCTCGAACACGGTTCAATCGATCAGTTCTATCACAATGTGGATACCGTTTCCGGCGGAGAGTCATTCAAATCGAGGATCGACGTCGTTGACATCGAGGAGAATCTGGCAGTCGTCCGTGTCCTGGAGGAAGGATGGGGAGGAAGGATCGATTTCACCGATTATCTCCTCTTTCTGAAGATGGACGGAGAATGGAAATGCGTAGCCAAGGCATACAACCAGAATTCGAGCACCATCAAGAAGGATTGAACTAAGGTCTACGGACCTTTACCTGAAGAATACCATGTGCTGATGGCTCTGCACCCGGAGATGCTGAACGTACGAAGCATCCGGT